>DATIYC010000001.1:0-12181 GCA_035517955.1 Candidatus Acidiferrales bacterium
TCGTGGATGGCGGCAACGCTGGCGCCCTCCATCAATGCTACTAATGCAGGTGTGGCGAAGCCGGCTACTAGACCGCTCCCGTACTTGGCAGCGGTATCGTCCTCAGTAACAACCAGCCTAGCCTCACCCCTCAAACCAACAATCAACCCACCCAAACAACAAACCAACCATTAGTGCCCAAGAGTGTCCGTTTTTTGTGGACCGGGAGACCGGTTTCACGGGTGAGTATTTAAACGGAGTTGACCGCGAATTCTTCGCGGAACAAACATCAGTCACTCAGCGGGAGCATTCGTTGATTACTCGTCGAGCTGTGACGTGCAGAATTTCGGTTGCAGTTCCACGCACGGGACAGAACTCAATTTTCGGCGGTTATGGAGATTTCCGCGTCAACATACGCGTTTTCGCGGAAAATGGCTGATTATGGTTATTAGTGGGTGGTTTGGTGTGGCGGCAGCAGAACGGTGAGAGAGTTTGCTATTACGGAAACCGATTCCGGACGGATGCCGCTTCGCTGACCGCTGCCCTTACTCCTCCTTCTCATCCCCGTGTAACGGAAGCTCCATCTTCTTCTGTAGCCTGTGGGAGCAAAAGACGCGTAAGGAAGAGAAAATGCTCCTCTCACGCTTCTACCCTGTAGGAAACAGATTTCCGCCTGTCCACGCGACGTGACCTCGCGGAGGATCACAATAATTCGACACGCGTCTACCTTTGGACTAATTCTTCTTAGCCAAGATAGCTGTTGCCGGCAACCCAATCGTTGTCAGCGCCGATCGAACCGTACTCTCATCGATACTATCGAACTCGCAGACCACCTTGCGGTCCTTAACGCAGTGGCAGATGCTAAGTGCGCAAGGATATGCGGCCTTGAACGCTATGTTGTTGAGTTTAGCGTCTGAGATCATTTTTGGAACAGTACTGGCCATGCCAAAAGGGTTCAGGTCTTTGACGAGAACGTCTGTATGAACTACGAACTTGGTCATTCATCATCAAGACCAGTCTCGACTAGAATGGATAATTAATTCATGTGTTGAGCACAATGTTACAAACGCCCTAAGAACCCTGTCGCATCCAAGGATCACTGCGTTTCAGGACTGCTCGCACCCACGCGTACTCGTGGCTTATTGGTACATCGATTGAAAACATTCACAAAAATTCCGCTTCCCACCTTGTGTCGAGATGATGATGAGTAAGTATTTCATGGGAATGAATTATGAACCGTTGAGCATTAGAATCAAGGGCAGTTAAGCCGCACGAGTCACGCGTAGCAATTCACCGCGAACAGATATCGCTTGACTTGGTCGCGTAATGTGGTGTGACAGTAAGGTGTTACGAAAATCTGAATCCAAGATTTACTTTGAGTTGAGCGCATAAGCAAAGTTGCTATTTCAGTTATGAGACTCAGAACATGGTGTAACGTGTCATCTTCATTTTCCTCCAAACTGGAAACCAAGCTTGGAATTCATCAGCGTCCCCTCAAAGAGCAACTCGCCGTGGTCATCTACCGGATCCGAACGCAGCGAAATAAGATCGAGTCAATGAGCTTGATGATGCAGCGGCGGGATAAGGAGTTCTTTGACAAATGCGTCAGAGCACGCGCAAGCGGAGATACGCAGAGAGCCAATCTTTACGCGGAGGAGTGCGCCGAGGTTAGGAAGCTAGCGAAGATTGCTATTAACTCGGAGTTGGCGTTGGAGCAGTTGATCTTCAAGCTTGAAACGGCGGAGATGATGGGGGACATTGGCTTCCTGGTTCATCCCATCAAGAGTGTGGTAGCTGCGGTTAGGCAACAGATTCACCACATGATGCCCGACGTCTCGTTTGAGCTAGGGCAGATAAATGAAAGCCTAGAGGGAATAATGGTCAATGCAGGCGACGTAACGGAATCCATGGGCCCGGTGGCTACGCCTTCGGCTGAAGCCGACAAGATAATGCAGGAAGCGGATACATTGGCGGAGCAGAAAATCAAGTCAAGATTCCCAGACATCCAACCGACGCCCACACCCACAGGCACTCCCACATAACTAGAACCCGCATGCCACTTGGTCTGATCCGCACTTGTTGTTCTTCGATAACTTTCGCTAGATCATGTACGAACAAGCCGCCAAGATTCCAATCGCGTTTAAGTTCCATACGGATGATGCCTCTCTAACTGCCGATCTAAAACAGCTTCAATTAGGTAGGTAACAAGCCGATGTTACCCACGGTTACCCGTTGCAGATACGTGTCCCCCGCGATCTGGGTTGCAAGAGAATCCTGCCTCGGACCACGTTGAGGCTGAAGAAACCATAAGGCTCCGAGCGATCAAGCGCTTCCGCTTATCGACGTTAAGAAAACTCAATACCCATTGGTGATAAAGCCTACTTGGCTTCAACAGATTAAGCTTCGAACTGTGTGGGATCGGCTGGCTGCGGGTTATGCTTACGAGAACTTTGAGACCCAGATTGCGCTGTTCTTGCATTGCTGCCACAAACTCTACCTCATCGACCACCTTCATGGATTTGAGGGAACCCTCTACTGCCCAACGTGCCTGAAAGAATTCAATGCCATAAGAAGAGGAACCCGCACGACGGATAACAAGAATAGTGTTCCATCAGAAAAGCTACTTACTCCTTAGCCAACAAGCGCGTCCCCCATCTTTGCAATGATCTTCCCGATAGTGTCCGTAAGTTCTCGTCGCCTAACGTAGCGTGAAAAGCGCTGCCAAAAACCGACATCAAATGCATTTTCATGAATTCGTGTGGGCGAATGCTTGGGCAACTTTCATTTGCTGAAGGTGAAGACTGTGACAACCTTGACTACTCCTCCAGAAATGGGATATGCAATGAGTTGTAATTCAATAACTACGAATGTGCTGGTGCCCTGCAGTTGGTTGATGGCGCAGCCAGAATTGATAACGCCAGCAAGAATAGTGCCGACACCTGATACTCCATTCGAGAAACCAGAAGTTACTGCATACAATCGTCCAATATGCGGGCCGGTGGCGCATTGGAATCGTATTTTGTAGTTTGCGGAGCCGCTGACTCCCCATGCATAATTCACGACGTCGTTACCACCATACCTGCGCGCATGCGTCCTAAGGTACTCAGTAAAGGCAAAGGCTGGCGCAATGAAAGTGCTGAGGAGAACCAACGCAACCATAGCCGCAATTGTCACGGTTCTCGATGTGCGTTAGCTCATTCGAAACGCTGGCTGAAATATGGCAATATACGACTTGTGAACAAAGTGTCGTGTAGACCGCGCTTTTTGTTTAAACAAAAATTTTGACTGGTTGGGCCTAAGTTTTTTCGTGATTCGTAGCTTTGAATTTTGGTCCCTAGAGTTGTGCTTTGGAATCAAAAGAAGGGAAAACATTCAGGGGCATGAGGGCAGCGTAAATCCGTGAGGAGCTGCTGAAATCTTTTCGCACATGAAGGAAATGTGTCATTATCTCTTGTCGTTAGGCGCGTCAAGCTTAATGAAATCCGGGCTAAGGCGGCTGGTCGGTGTCGGCGTTGTACGAATTGGGCCACATGGTGTTTGGCTATTTGACGGTGCGATTCTTTGATTGGAAGTTGGGCGTGCGGACGCCTACTTGGATTGCGCTTGTGGCGGGGATGGTTCCTGACGCCGATTTGTATTTTGGGTGGGCTGGGCTTCAGCATCATACCTATACTCATTCGCTTCTGCTCTGGCTTCCACTCTTGCCTGTGGTTGTCTATTGGCGTAAACTTCTGCCAGGCTATCTGGGAATTCTGCAACACTTCCTGCTGGGCGACGTGCTCGTGGGAAGCATTCCGATCTTCCTACCTCTGTCAACTCTGCAGATTGGCCTTAACTTAAGGTCGGCTTCAACTGCTGACGCAATTCTGGAAGTGGGCGGCCTACTGGTCGCGGTTGTTGCGGCTTACCAGATTGGCGACTTGCGTCAACTTTTAACGGTGGATGTGCGCTCCGCTCTGAGCGTAGTACCCCTGCTGTTCATGTGTTCCCTGACGCTCATCGCATCTACTGAAAGGAATGTTGAGCTTGTAAAATTCGCTGCCTCACGCACGAGCCTCGAAATGATCGGCATAGGCCACATCATACTAGCCACGGTGCTCACAATCTCCACCCTTCAAGGGGTTCGAGGTATCTTCAGGAACCCAGCACAGGAGTTGACGATCAGCACCATAGCTAATCAGAGTTGTTCTTAGCTGCGTGTGCAGATCGTTTATGGCTGAGAAATTGCTAGGGACATGGTCTTCAATGGGATCGCACTGTTCCTCTTGTACGCGTCTGTTCTGAAACAAACTGCTTCGAAAATTAATCCAGCTCGCTCCGGTTCATACTCAGAAGCATCGTCAACCTCATTGAGAACTGAACCATACCGTTAAGGACCCTACCAAAATTCACCCAAGCGAGAACATGTCCTTAATCACCTGTAAAGGAGCATTTCTGGATTGAAGAGAAAGGAAACCAAACTCGTGTTCGTAGGCTTCGGGACGGTTGGGCAAGGTTGTGCGAGGCATCTACAGTCCCACAGACGGCAATTAAGCGACAAATACGGTTTCAGATTCAAAGTCATCGGCATCACCGACATTGCCAAAGGATCCGTACTCAATGACCGTGGCATTGACCTTTCAAAAGCAATTTCATCGGCAAAGAAGCAAGTTAAACTTGAAAACGCGGGGCTCGGGGGCAGCGGCGGTTTGTCCACGGTGGAAACTATTGCTAAAGCGAAGGCGGATGTAGTAGTTGAGTCGACTTGGACAAACCTAACCGACGCCGAACCCGGGCTAAGCCACATGGTCACTGCCCTGAGAAGCGGATCCGATGTTGTGACCTCCAACAAAGGCCCCATCGCATTACACTACAAGAAACTGACAGATCTAGCTAAGGTGAAGAGACAAATTCTTAGATTCGAATCCACCGTCATGAGCGGTACGCCAATTTTCACCTTAAGGGAATTCTGCCTACCCTCCGCAAAGATTCTTGGAATGAGAGGAATCCTAAACGGAACAACAAACTACATCCTAACTGAAATGGCGAAGGGAAAGGATTACTCAAACGCCCTCAAGAACGCCCAAACCCGCGGGTATGCTGAAGTCGACCCAACGGGAGATGTTGAAGCGCACGACCCTGCGGCTAAGATCACAATCTTGGCGAACGCACTCATGAACCGCAACATCCGCTATACTGATGTTAAATCCGAAGGTATAACGAAGATTACTGCGCAAGATATCAGTAACGCCACCGCAGACTCAAAAACCATCAAATTACTGGCCCAAGCATCTGAAGTGGGAGGTAAGCTAGAGGTCAACGTCAAGCCAACCCTGCTCCCGGACAGCGACATGTTGGCCCACGTCAACGGCATCATAAACGCGCTGAACATTTCAACCGATGTCCAGCCAGACCTAACACTGGTCGGACCTGGCGCGGGAGGCGATTCTGCAGGTTACGGCTTGCTGTGCGACATTATCGCAATCCATAACCTCAGATCCGGATGGAACAATTAGAAGGAGAAATGAGTCTAGGTTTGTTAACCCGCAAGAGAATGGCTGGGTCGGTGGAGGAGAAGGAGAGGAACCTGCTATGTACGCAATAGGCCTAAAATGCGTAAAATGCGGCGCGTCATATTCAAATGACCAGAAAACTTCCGTTTGCCCAAAATGCCAGGGTCTGTTCGAAATCGAATACGACTTCGATGCGATTCGACGGAATTTCAAAAAGACCGATCTGACAACCAACTCAGCTCAGGGAATGTGGAGGTATGGAAAAGCACTTCCCGTTCATGAAAGATTCAAAATCACGATGGGCGAGGGATACACTCCTCTCATTGAGAGAAGGAACGTAGTCAAAGATTTCAAAATCCTGTTCAAGCTCGACTACGTCAACCCTACGGGGTCCTTCAAGGACAGAGGCTCAACAATCACTGTTTCGAAGGCAAAAGAACTGCAAGCCCAAGCAGTGGCAATAGACTCAACCGGAAACGCAGCGGCATCGCTCTCCGCCTACGCCGCAAAAGCAGAGATTCCATGCTACGTCTTCGTACCCTCAACAACTGAACCCGAGAAAGTGATACAAATGTTGGCTAATGGAGCGACGGTGGTGAAAGTTAGAGGAACCCGCCAAGAAACGCATGACGTCATAGAATTGGCGTACAGGAAGTATGGGTGGTACTATTGTGGCTTCATGGTTAGCCCATATGCGATTGAGGGCACTAAGACAATCGCATACGAGATCTGTGAGCAAATGAATTGGAACCCACCCGACTGGATAGTCTTCCCCGTCGGAACTGGAAGCGGAATCGTTGGATGTGCAAAGGGACTAGAGGAAATGAAGAAGCTAGGGTGGATAGAAAAGATACCTAAACTCGTCTGCATACAAGCTGAGGGCTGTGCCCCCATTTACCGTGGATACATTAAGAACACAACTGAAATCGACCCTGTATCGTCTCCAAAAACAATGGCGGAAGGAATTGCTGTCGGAGCACCCCCGAAAGGAAGCCTCGTACTTCAATCACTTCGCAAGACCGGAGGGATCGCGGAAACAGTGACCGAGGAAGAAATTGCTGAATGCGCAACGACCCTGGCCAACAAGGAAGGTCTGTACGTTGAGATCTCATCCGCACCAGCTTATGCAGGTGCGATTAAGTTGATAAGAAATGAAATAATCAGGAAGGACGAAACTGTCGTTTGCGAATTAACGGGCACTGGAATTAAGAGTAGCCGAGAGTACTCTCATATGGTCAAGACTCCACTGGAGATAGAGCCTACTATCGAATCCTTAACCAAAGTGTTGCAAGCATAACGGTGAGATTATTCCGGAGGCAGCTCTTTGTGGAGTAAACTCAGGTCTATTCTTTGATGCCTTCTCACTACCCACGCTACTCCGAAAATTACGATGCCTAAGATGTAAGTTGGGATAATTCCTTGGATCAAGATCGTTCCGAATTGGATTCCGCCAATTGTCGGTAGGAGTATCGCATATACCACAATTCCAGAGACAATCACAGTCAAAAGGCCAAGGATCGTGATCAGTGGAACGCCGAGCAACCTACGCCTAACTATTGGATCTGCGGAATCGAAGAGGTCCTTGCGAACGAATGGAAACGCCAAAGCTGCAATAGCGACTAGAGCAATTCCGATTATTTCTCCAGCGCTGCCGTAAGAGTAGTATGATGCCATCACTCCGTACTGGTAGATGGTCATGTAGACGTAGAGAAATGAAACGAGTAACATGATAATAATCGCATTAACAGGGGTATGGGTTCTCTCGTTTACCTCCGCAAACTTCGATGGCATGACCCGGTCAAATGACCAAGCGAAGAGATTTCTTGAAAAAGTCAGGAAGACTACGATGTTGAAGACTTCTATTACCCCAACATAACTCAAGTTGAACATTATGATCAAAATAGGGTTCTGTGTCCAAAACATCGACATGCCCGAAGCGAGCGGTGTTGTCAGATAAGGTAGACTCGAAGACCCCTGCGCCCAAAGTATTGCCATCGCGTTTGCGAATGCAGGCCCTTCACCAAAGTACTCAACGGCTGTGATCAGGGCTGAGAAAGCAGCGAAAATCAACACTCCACCAAATTGAGCTACGAACTGACTTCGATTAACCCGCCTCACCTCCCCTCCTACATACGCTGAAGCATTGAACCCAAGGTAGCCCAGAGCCGAGGATGCAGCACTCGCGTACAATGTAGCAGATGAGAACGCCGGAGGGACTCCCGGGTATGAGCCGAGTTGCTCTCCAGCCTTTACCACTGCATCATAATTCCCGCCCGAAAGCGCGTTGAAATTTGAAATGAATGTAGAGGTACCGGCAGACAATACGGTCACTGCAAAAACTATTGCGACAATTAGCGAAGCGTACATCCAGTAACGAACTATTGCAGTAGCCCATTTTGTACTAGCGATAACAACGACGGCAGCAACTACGCATAGCACGCAAGCGATAACAAAAGTGACGCTCGAAATCTGAAGCATATTTGCAATATTGAGATAGCTCTGATTACCGTAAATCTTTCCGAGATCGTAGAACATCTCCGCCATTGCCCATTCCGATGCAGTGGGCGTACCTATGCCTATGAACGAGAGTACGACTGCAGTAAGACCGACATTGATCATGAAGCCTAATGAAGGATGAGTGATTCGACTAACCCACACATAGTCCCCACCTGTCCTCGGCATCGCTATCGACATAAGAGTGTAAACTCCTACCGAAGGCAAAACGAGAAGCAGGCCGAAGAGAAAAGTAGTAATCGGATTAGCTGTTGGCCAGAACCCCGGACCGAACACGATAGTATTGAAAACAAATAGCAGTCCTATGTTCGCAAGTGCCATCCCAAGTGCGTCTATGCTAGAGATCTGCCTTACGAGTCCCGTGGCATCTCGAACGAAAACTCGCTTATCAGAAGTAGCACCCATGAAAATCTGGCACTAATCGCTTAGGGATTTATTTAACAATTGATTCGATTCCTTCAATTTCATCAACGGGAGAGTGACACAGCGCTTCGCTCGAGTCGATTCACCAAAATTGTGCGTTGGCGTTGTCAGCGGAAAGATCTCATGCATGACAGATTTATGTTGAATAATCCATAACTGCTTGTGGAACATTATGCCCAGGACGCCACGGCACGTTCCGAATAGAACCAAACGCGACTTTTACACTCGCGGAAGCATAGTTTACCCCTGGAGCTCCCCAATCCCGGTAATTTTCGTTGAAGGTGATTCGTCTGAAATGGGCACTCAATTTACTAAGGCTACAAAGGGTTTGACCCGCCAAAACATCTCCTTCAACCTCCCGATTGTAGAGAGAATTCTCAAGAAATCAGGGATAAACAAACGAGATTACGTCAAGGAAATGGAGGATGCGATATCAAGGTACACGACTTCGGATTACTTGGATGAAATGCAGTCAATCGCCGATGTTGCTGGCTTTGAATACGAATCAGTGCTGTTGGTAAACGCAAATGTTGATGTTATGTCCACACTTCCCGGAGCGAAACCAGAAGATGACTTCTCGTGTAGTACGTTTGCAGCATGGGGCAACAGCGTCTCCTCTAAATCCACGACGATAGCAGGCCACAATGATGATGGCAATAGAGTGATGGATCAATACTCAGTTCTTAAGATCGCGAAACCGAAGCATGGATTTTCATTTGTCTGTGCTCAAGTTCCTGGATACCTTGCCTACGATTGTCTTGTTAACGCGAACCAGGTTTTCGTATGCGGGACGGCAATTGACAATAAAATGAAAAGGTCCGAAGGAATTCGTGACGGTGTACCGAACTGGGTTATGTATCGTTGGCTTGGACAATTCTCAACAAGCGCCAGCGACGCGACGAGTCGACTCCTTACCGCCAAGAATATGACCATTAAGAATTGGTGTTTTGTAAGCAGAGAAGGGGGAAAGGTCGTGGAAGCCACCCCGAAGCACCATTGCACCATGAGCTACCCTTCGAAGGCAAAGGACTGGTACGGCGTATCAACATGCATAGTGTGCCCAGAATTGATGCAATACGTGATCCAATCAGAGAAACCCACCAGCGGCGTTTACAGAATGAAGTCAGTTATTCGCGAAGTCAGGGAAAGACATGGAAAGGTCACCCCTGAGTCAGCCATTGAAATCCTATCCAGCCACTACGACTCCCTAAGGAAACGAAATCTGCCAAGCGAACACACGCCCTGTAGACATATGGAGTTCGAGGGCAAGCTAGCCGGTACTTGCCGTTGCATAGTAGCATCCTTCTACCGAGACGACAACGATAGGCCCAGTTCGACAAGAATGGATGTGAGTTTAGGAAACCCATGTAACGGATATTGGCGAAGACTGTACTTCGACGAGAAATTCAATTTGAAATCTGGTTACCACAAATCTGACAAGTTCGAGAGAAGATTGAATCAAACGCTCGTGAGTATTTAGAGGTCTAGATAGTTGAGTAGAAAAGAAGTCATCAATCCGCCAAACGGACCGCCTCCCTCAGGCCCTTACTCTAGAGCCGTCCGCTTCGAAAACCTGATTTTTGTATCAGGACTGTCGGCGAAGAATTCCGATGGCACGCCATTTACTGGGACTATCGAGGAAGAGGTAACTAATGTATTAGATAATATCCGAATTATTCTTGATCAAGCAGGCAGCAGCATCGACAAGGTACTGAAGATGACTGTACTACTTAGTGATCCACAAACTTGGTCAAAAATGAACGAGGTCTACCGCAAATACTTCTCAACCAATCCCCCAGCGCGGACCACTATCATATCTAAGATAGAGCCTGCAAAAGTCGAGATGGACGCCATAGCATACGTGTAGACTTGAGCTACCTTCTCTCAATACTCTCGGCTATCGACCGTATTCTTCCCAGGTATCCCTTAAGTGACCTGCGAGATCACTTTTTCGGCAAATGGAATGAACACCTTCTCGTGATCCTTCTCTGAGAATGGGGCGGCAAATGGGCGTATCCAAATGGTGTTCACGCCAAGGTTGCTAATGTCTCTAATCTTCTCAATGCACTCTTGAGGTGTTCCCGCAACTGAGAAACGTTTGATCACTTCGTCGGTGAGGAATTTTCGATTTTCATTCGCAAGCGCAATGTTTCCTGTCGTTTTGCAGGTCTCAATGAATTCTTGAAGTCCAGGGAAGCCTTTGAAGATGAGAGGGTACATTTCAGGAGACGTGTTTATGAGTGCCTGTGTGACGAACGGACGAACATTGTTAATTGCTTCTTTTGAGTTCTCCGAGATAGAAGTGTATACCCACGCAATCAATTTGACACTGCGAAAGTCCCTGTTCGCCCTTCTTGCCCCTGCCTTGACTTTCTCTATGGCGAAAGCAACTTGTTCGGTGGACGCATATGATGCTAAAACAGCTCCATCCGCAAGTTCACCGGCGAGCTCGAGATTCATGGGACTCCGAGTCGCGATGAAGATCGGGATATTCCCGGAGGTTGTGAAATTCATTTTTGCTTTTGTTGTTTTGAACAGTTTGCCCTCGAAATTCACCTCTTCACCTCGCAGGAGTCCTTTGATTATAGTAAGCGCCTCTCTGATCGCTGTATTTGGATGAGCCCTTTCAATGTGAAGTTGTTTGAAGCCGACCCCACCAGCACCAAGGGTCAGCAGAGCGCGGTGACCAGAAACCTCATCTAGGCTTGCGATTGCGGTTGCGAGCATGGCTGGGATTCTAGTGTATGGGTCGGAAATGCATGGGCCAATGTTGATCTTTTCTGTGGCCAAAGCGTCTGCCGTTAGGGTGACGAAGACGTCTCTTTCCCCGTTGAATCTCTGGTCCGCATGGACGAAATATTTGTAACCATACTGCTCCGCCATTCGCGCAAGGCTAGTTATTTTCTTGATTTCTTCGACTGGAGCCATCCCGACTCCGAAATCTATCGACAAGTATCCTTTCACTGTCTTCAGAGACGGGTAACACGCATCGTTCCGAAACCCTCGCGCCGCATTCGGGGAGCTTCCACACGAAGTGCATCCAATCCCTCAACTATTGTCCCAACTACGTTTGTTGGGAGCGGTGCGTAAGCTCCCATAATTGCGCTGTCTTGTTCATATATCCACGAGAGGACGGGAAGTTCGTTCAGATAGCCCGGTTCTGGTTCGATGAACCATGAGGGCTTGTAGTACATCAGTACGTCGCCTACAGTTTGGTATATGGTCTGGTTTTCGTCAGGAATGTCCAGATTGGGTTCAAGAAGCGCGAAAACTTCGCGCCCGCTCTCCATCGAGTGCCTAGCCTTCTGTTCAATGGGTAAGACAGAATTGAGTAATAATTCCGAACTTAGTGGCGCGTCAAGCTCCGCGAGTTCTATGGTTCCCACGACTTTCCCGAGTTCGAGTTTGAGTCTCGTAGTCAAACTAAGTCGTCCTCACTTCCGATACCTTGCAACCGTGAGGGGTTTGACGCCCTCATGACGGGTGGATTCGCATTTTCTCTTGAATTCCTCGGGAATCGGCATGTCAAGTGAACCAATCTTCGCTAGAACATGCTTTCCGCTTTCATGAGGCGTGCGTGCAGGGTCATAAGCGGCAAGCATCTCCCCAGCCGGCGATCCATAGAATATTGCTAATTCGGATAGCTCTCTCTGGAATTGAGCGCTGTATGCGAGTTGTTTTCCTCTAGAGAGGGAGCCTGCCCTATAGAAAAAATGAATGTCGCCTTCTCTGATGAAGTTTGAATGAATCTTAACTTCCTGTGGAGGGCGAAA
>DATIYC010000002.1:0-10380 GCA_035517955.1 Candidatus Acidiferrales bacterium
GTTACTTCAACCACGACTCTCCGACACCGACCTAACACTATGCTTCCTACTCTCGTCCCGCAGAAACCTACCTGTCTCACCTCTCAGCCGACAACGTAAGAGTCGCTTGAGATCTTCGGGCTCGTCAATATCGAACCCCAAATTTCGTGAATGAAACACTTCGTGCTTGAGGTTCCTTCGTTTGCACATGGATTGATGTTTCTGGAAACTATGTCTGCCGAACACAGGCTTAATGATCCCTGGCGGCTTGAGAAAAAGAACATTGGTCCCATAACCATCTCGCGAGGGAACTAATCCTACAGAATATTCTTCACATTTGGCGAGGAATCGACTCAGGTCGCGCGAATTAGCGAATGGTATATCGGCGTGAATTATCACAACAGCCGACGCCCCTTTCTCTTCAGAATCCAGTATGGCTAACCGCACTCCCTTGTTCAACCCCCGTCTTTCGCCCTCCCAAATGAAACTCGATATGTACGATCTAGCAATCTTCCTTACGTTTTGATCCGCGCTCACTACCGTCACGCGGCCAATCCTCCTGACGCCACGCACCGCACCGAGAACATCATTGAGCATCGCGAGGGTCAGGTGGGCTCGCTCGTCGGGTTTAAGGACCGGTGATAGTCGGGCTTTCGCCAGCTTCACGACGTTGACGGGTATTATCGCGTCTACCCGTTTTGAAGGCTGAGTTCTCAATTGTTCATTTCACTGATGGCGATTCTTGCGAGCCTGGTTTTATCGGCCATTGTTTTCATGAGGGTGTTGGTTGCTATGGGTTTGATTCCGAGCGACTGTATGCGGGGTGCAAGTTTCTTGTCAACGTTGTCAATGATTAGAGCGTCCAGGAAATCGCGGTAGCAGTGGGCTACTCCGTATGCGCTCACTTCCATTCCTAAAGCTTTCATCAACTTATCAGCCGGTCCTTTCACGGTTTTCCCGCCAATAATCGGGCTGATGGCAACTACCTTCGCCCTCGTCGTCCTGCTTGCTGAGCGAATTCCTTTGACAGCCAAGATAGCTCCGATACTAACAATTGGGTTACTTGGGCAGATGAGAACGCCGTCCGCCTTCCTAATCGATTCAATTACATGTCGAGCGGGTCGAGCTGTTCTGGCTCCTTGGAAAAGCACACCGCTAACCTTTGGAGCTGTTCTCCTTTTCACAATATACTCTTGAAAATGCATCCTTCCTTTCTTTGTGTACACATATGTCGTTAAGGGGTCATCGCTTGCAGGCAGAAGCCTTACGCCAAGCCCCAAACGCGAAACTATCATAGCGGTCACATCCGACAAACTCCTGCCTATTCGCAACTGCTCAGTGCGAAAGAGATGAGTCGCCAGATCTCGGTCTCCCAAGTTGAACCATGGAGCATAGCCGTATCTTTGCAGTTGTTCCTGGGTATGGAATGTGTCCCCGCGAAATCCCCAGCCTTTAGCGGGATCCACTAGGCCGGCTAGCGTGTAAGAGACAATATCTAAGTCGGGTGAGATGTGCAGGTCGTAGAATTCCACGTCATCTCCAACGTTGCCGATTATAGTGACTTTCTTCTGCGGTACAACGCGGATTAGGCCCTCAAGGAACCTTGCCGCTCCAACTCCTCCCGCTAGGGCAACGTACAAGTAAGAAAACCGGCCGTGGAGTGGGTTTCTAACTCTTAGTCAACCGGCTTATCCATGGATGGCTGGATGCTATCTCTGGAATCTTCAAGCTTAGCGGATTGACGAAGATGAAAGGCAATCCTACAGAAAATAGAACGTGAAGTGCGTTGAAGATACTGGTCAGGGCGAGCATGAGGATTAGGACTTGCCACATGCCGGCAGATTGCATCCCCAAGACCTGCGCGCTGAATCCAAGATAATTAATCCCGAATATTACAGGACCAAGATATGTGAAAATGAAATAGTTGACAACAAGCATTACGGTGACTCTAGATAAAACAGAAAAACCAAGCATAGATCCGAAAGCTAGTGAAGCGTGTCTATGGTTTCCTAATAGGCGGCGATAAGCAAGACTTCCAAGCCACATCCCCAATAGTGTTGAAAGTACGGATACGAATTTTGCTGCTGGTCCAAGTGGGGAATCTTGTCCGGTTGCAGTGAGGAAGAGCCAGTGGACGGTAGCAGTTATCAGTGCTGGGACGGGACCGAAGATCATGAACGCGAGTACTGAGAAAAGTTCCGCTGGATCAAACTTCAGAAAGGTCAACAGAGGGAATGGAGGTTGGACGCTCGGTGGGAAGACGACGGTTGAAGCTGCGGCTAGGGCGCCGAATACTGCGGCGCCAGTTAGTGTTACGCTTCGTCTTGAGAACAGCCCCCTCTCCATCGGAACCACAAACTCTGGGCACGAAAGGTCACAACTACTTAACTTTTTCATTATGACAATCTTACTAAAAGAACATAATAGTATGTCGTATATAGCGTGAAATCATCGCTTCTTACTATAATTTTTGGCTCGCGCTATGAAATCTCGTGTGTTCTCAACGTTTAGAGGGGAAAGCACTCTTGACCTACCCACCTCGTAGACTTGGAGAAGCCCCGCATTTCGCAGAACTTCCACATGTCTGTAAACCCCTCCATAATCCATCTTCAGATTGCTTGCTACAGCCGTGATGTGCAATGGTTTCTTGCTGTCCATCAGCATGAGCAGAATGCGAAGACGAACTGTGTTACCTAGCGCCGCAAACATTGAGGCAGCAGACTTCAGTTCGTCGCTCGAAGACATTGCCCGACCACGGCCCCACTATTCCGCTCTTTAGATTGATAGCTTTAGGCAGTTAATCCTTGCCTAACGACATTCCTTTGTTTCGGGCAAACTCTGCCATATGCTCTTCGGAACAGAAATGGTACGTTTTCAGCTTGCCACCATCTTCGGCAGCGAAGGAAGTTGCCTTCATTAGATCAAGAACTCTTCCACACAGGTTACACATGACCTTCATTGTTGTCCCTAACGGGTTTGGTTTTTGTTAAGACGTTTCAGTGTGGCTAAATCTGGACTATATGCGTGTCAGGAAGCTTAGGGGATCCTAGCTCACGTATGGTAACTCTCCCCCGCCTCCTCCTTTACGGGATTCACGCGAGAAGCCTCCCCGGGAGAGGTCTTTTGCTTTCTGAACCGCCTCTGCGTTCTCTTTTGCTTGCTTTTCTAGCGCCTTCAAATCGATCGGCATGTTCAACATTTTAGATGAGAGCTGGAGCGCGGCTTTGGCTGCGTTAGCGTCCAGGGAGAGGTAACCTGGGGTTTCTGCTAAGAGGCAGATGGCCGGAATGTTTCGTGGTTTGGCGAGACCAAAAATCAGGCCATTAGTCCCAGTGATAGCTCCCCCTGCCAACTTTACTGCACCAAACGATTCCAACTCTTTCACCAAGTCCTCATCCGTTCCGCCACCGTACACTTTCGGATCCTCAGTGAATCTCTCGGTAGCCATGCCTCCCATCGTGATCACTCTCCTCGACTCGAATTTCAAGGCCAAATCCAACACGACTTCAGCAAGTTCGTACTGCCCCTCAGGAGAGTAGGGTTGTTCGTTGGCGGTGAAGAGTAGAAGGTCTGCTCCGCCTGCGTTGTTCTTCCAGAAATGGAATTCTCCCTTCATCAGCTTCACTACTCCCTCCTCGCTCAGCCAAACTTTCGGAGAAAAGGTGGGAGAGTATACCTCTGCGAACAGCTGAGCGTTCAATTCTTTCTGCAGGTGGTTGACGGCTAACCATGCAACCGAGCCAATACCGGGAAGCCCACAGACCATTACCGGTTTATCTAAGGCAGGTTGCTGATAGTACCGCACCTCTGTTCGCATTCTAGAACCCCTATTGGAATGAAACCGTATGGTATTGCTCGTAATTAGGGTGGTGTGACCTTAACGAAGTCTGCCATTTAATGACTCATTTTGCACGGCCCTTGTGAGGAGGCTATTGTGAGGGTAGTTTCTGTTGGCCAAATGGCGTTAGTCCCCACGTGAAAGGCTTACTTTTCGTTAACTTGTCCACAAGCCGATCCTTCTTCATCGCCTTCAGGTGGTATGTTACGCACGCATATGATAGCCCAGCTTCCTTCACTATTGAGGGGGCACTCTTTCGTTCCTTTTCGAGTGCGAGAAGTATTCGAGTTCGCGCGATCAACCCTGCTTTGACGTTTCGTCTAGAGGTCAAGTAGGCCTTGGGGTGAAGGGCTGAGCGTTTGGACAAGGTATTCACTTCATACAAACTGTGCTAAAGTTGGTTGTTTCTTCTTCTCCTCGTGTTCGCTGAAGATGGAGTTGATCTCCTCGTGAAGTAGCACTAAACGCTGTTCGTGGTATTTGCCCAGATCGTACCTTTTGACGAGGTCTTGTGCCACGGTCAAGTATTTTTCTACACTACCCCTGTACACGGTGAGTGAAAGTTTTCCTCCACATCTGGAGCAGGTCCCCTTCAAGGGTACTCTGCGGAATTTCGCGTTGCAGTTGGTGCAGCGAAATCTCTGGCCGGCGAATGCTTTCAGGTTTCCAGTGAGGTCTCTCATGAAGTGAGTTGAGAGCACTCTTTTTGCGACTTCTCCTGCCTCTACCGCTTTCACTTCCTCCGCCAGCTTCAACTGCAATGTCACTTTGTCAATCATGGATCCGAGTTGTTTGTAGGCGCTTTGCAGGTTTCCGCTTCCTATGTCGCTGATTTCTTGAGTGAACCCTAGCGATTCTAGCACGGCTTGTGAGCCGAGTCTGTCCTGGACCGTCTCGATGACTTTTGTGAGGGCTTTCGGGTCGGTGGCGCGTTGGGTCTCCTCAAAGAATCGGAGCGGGAGGCATTGTACGGTTTCGAGGTTGAAAGCCTGTCTGGCTATTTCGCGTGGTTTGATGCCGATCGTTAGCAGAATTGGGGCATCCATGATTCCCCCGATCCTCGATGGTAGGAATTTCTTGGAGAAATTGAGCAGGATGTCGAGCGCGAGGCTTACGGAATCCTCATCCCCGTCGCAGTCCCGTCTCTTTGCTGCGTGCCAGAAGGGATGGGCGAAGATGACGCTGGCTTTTGTATAACCGATGATTCGACCAATGACTCCTACCGAGGTGTGTGGGGATAACCCTACCACTAAACTGCCAACAACATCTTCTCTACTCTTGATTTTGTAGAATCTTGGAAGACCGTACAATCCTTCAAGAAGATCGTCTAGGAACCTTGCGACTCTGACAAAGTATTCTCCGCATTCCTCGGGAACAATCACGTCATGGACTCTGAGGCTACAACACTGTTCAGGCGACTCTAACGGTTTACCAAAAATATCGAGAACGTACCCTAATTCCCGAACCTTTCCTACTCCTACGCCTATCTCGGTTGGTCTGAAGTGAGTGAGTGGCGCGTTTGTTGCATCGAAACGAACTGTTCCGTCCTTGAACATTGAAATGTCGTATTTTGCCCTCAGAAGTCCCTTCTCAAGCGGCTCGGGAACTCGCATATCGTTCGTCAACCCGCGCACACCCTTCAGGCTCTCAGGCACAACCGCGAGGCCTAGTCGCTTCTCCGCGGACGCTAGCATATCACGGACGGGTACGCTTCGTTGGTTGTATGCCTGGGTGTTGCCTTTGCAGGAGGCGCAAATCTTGTCGGGAGTGTCAATTCCGCACTTGGGGCAGGTGTATGTGATCTCGGTTGTGTTTCCGCATTTCTCGCACGAATTCAGGTGGGTGACGTTTCCGCAGCTCTTACACTTTCGGTAGGCAACTTCTAATGAGATCACAGTTTTTTCAGAGGTGGCTTCGATTATGTTCCGTCGAGCTCCTCCCGACAGGCCTATCGGGAATAAGCAGTGAACCACGGGTTTCATTTCCCGTCTCTTTGCTTTCTCCGGCCTTCCCATTCTTGCTCCTACGTACACGGGCGCCTTCTTCATAACCCGCATCCGCGAAACATGGAGAATCTTCTCGAAGACATCTTTGCCATCTGCCGCGATTCCGGGAGAAGACAAGCCTAGGGACTCGTAGAGCGCGGGTGTGTCTTGATCAACTACTAGAAGGTCGTCTGCAACCTTGTGTGGAACGCAAAGGTTTTCGAGAATGTTCTTGGTGGCCTGATCCTTCTTGGTGGTTACGCGAGCGAGAGAGACGTTACTCACTTTCGCGTCAAGCAGTCTGGAGCGCAGATAGTCGTAGTCCTGTACGGTTATGTTCTCCCAAAACCAGGTATACCTGGGATGGAGGGGGACGTTAGATCGTTTCGCGATTTGCACAGCCTCCTCAGCAGTCGGCCCCTTTTCGGTGAGCCTATCTAGAAATTGACTGAGCATAGCTTCGCTCAAGCCCACTTGGTTGGCCAGTTCGGTTAGGCTTGAGTAGTGCGTCGACTCGTATTCGAGTAGTTCACGCCACCATTCTTCAACGAATCCCGATGGCAATAGTGGTCGGTTGTTTTCCAGAAATTCCCCATAACCGATGAGAATGTCGCCAAGGAACAGAATCCTCTCAATTGAGTCAAGCAATCTTTCCGCGGCCGCAGAATCGGAGAGTCGGAGAACGTCTCCGTTCTTCAAGCGAACTACAGGAGGTTCGATTGAATTGACTGTGGCGGCGATTCCAGCCTTTCCGGGCTTCTCTAGTCTAAGTTGTGTTCCGACGGCGATGAATTTTCCTAGGACGAGCATCGTTGAGGGATGAAGACCGATGGCAGCTAGGCCTGTATTCCTTGCCCTTCCATACCTAAGCCTAAACCCTCCGGGAAATTGGGGGAATGAGAATATGGGTCGCCCAGCGAGCACGTCCTCCATGAACATGAATTCACGTGCTTCTTCGGCCTCGGCAACAGGTGGTTTAATCTCCCGAAGCCAGTTCCATCCATCGATGCTGAGGCTGCCCACTATCTTGAGGACCTTGTGGCTTCTCCCAATCAGCCCATCATGAACCACCCTGAGGGCGCCTCCTCGCACGCGATTAGTATCCACGCGTGGAACGTTCCTATACGCCGAAACTTCTACTGGGTCGGTTTCAACTCCGTTCACTTCAACGGGTAGCCGCATGATTGCATTGAAGAGCTCTTCATCCGATACTTTGAATTGGAATCGTGCGACCTCTCGTTCGTACAGGCGTAACTCTTCGACGAAACGCTTCGCTTCTAGCTCAGTGGCTTTGTACCGTCCCAACCCTATGTGGTGTCGAACATAATCCGCGATTACAAGAATCAGGGCCATGTCGGTGCCTCCCGCGGATCGGATGGGGCCCGCGAAGTAGACGGCTAGATATTTGGAGCCGTCCTGGTTCGATCGTATTCGAACACTTGAGATTCCCTCGATTGGTGCTGCAGTTACGCCCTCGTCAAGAATCGCAGAAGCCGTTCGAACCGCTTGTTCAGCGGCACGTTCTCCTTCCATTCCAAATTTTGAGAGAGAGATTTCCTCAGCCATCTTTAACGCTACTAGTTCGCGAGGCATCAGGAGGGATAGTTCACGGATTCGGGAGGCAGCCCCGGGCGGCCCAACTGCTTTCTCAACTCGTTCCGCAACGTCGTGGGTAACAAGAGATTCCGGGGTATTTGCGGGGTCAAATCCTTTCGCACGTGCTTGTCTTGCAACGTCGTAAATGGTGTCGAATTGGTCTTTCAGCCGCTGGAAATACTGGTCGTGCTGGCTGAGAGCAGTAGCATCCATTGAGCAAGCCCAAGGTAAAGAAGGCTAGCCGCGATTTAACACTAGAAGGAGCACGCGCGCTTCTTCTCGTGGATTCTTAGACTGATGCTGAGGGTGAAGCTTGTGCGGCCGGCGACTTTTCTTTACCATAGAAGCTGTCCGTGAACATACAATAGATGTCTACGATTTGGCTCGACGGAGTTGCTTCATACTCTCGTTTGAGTCCACATGACCCACACTGAACTATCGCGGGTCCAGGTCCCTGAGGTAGTTTCACTCGAATGGCTTCTTCGCCGCAGACGGGACAGGTGAAGACGGATGGAAGCTTCTTCTTGACGACCTTGACAACTCTTCTCCTACGTCTGCCCAACCATTATCCCTGCATGATCGAGAGTTTCACAACGGTTCCGAGTTATTTCAACCTTAATCAAACATTGTGAAAATGTTGCAGAAAGCCAGTTTACGGCCTACCCAAATACTGAGCGCTCTTAGGGACTCACAACATCTCCGATGTCAAGGATATAGCGGTGCCCTCGAAGCATCGATGCTTTGGTTCGGCGCATTACATAGCCCTTTGAGAACGCTTAAGTGAATACGAAACCGTATCCGTAGAGAGTGTCGCATGTCAGAAGGCCCTGATCGGTATTCTGAGGCCCGTCGATCCATTCGTAACATGGTTGACGACCCAGTAACCAAGTTGCTTGTTAGCAGCAGCCACCTAACCATTCCTCAACTTGAGACGTTACTGGCAAACTCCATTTCCTACGAAAAAACAGTAAAAAAGGAACATAGGCGACTTTTCAGGCCATCTAAGAGTCAGATTAGCCGCGGATCGTATAATCGCACCCTAATTCAGGCTCAGAACAATGTTATTCACGCCATTTACACCATTCTACTTCTAGGATATGTGGGTCTCTTCGATGACGCTTCACTCCAACCCTTCCTCGAACTATCAGACAACCTCCAAAGCTACATCACCGAAAGAAAAGACGCATCACAGACTGTTGAAGTCTTCACAGAACTGAAAGGACGCCTTACTGAGACCGTTTCGGCCTTGGCCAGACGCCAAAGTTTCAAGGACATCCTGTGATATCACGTGACATGACACCATAGAGGAAAGATCTCTCTTCACTGGGCCTGGTCTGCATTCATTCCTTTGAAAGAGCCTGATTCTAGCTCATTCCGGCCCAATTACGCTGCATACAGAGTTGATGTGTGATACGTTCGTGATTTTCCAGTGGTCACAACGCGATCACAGCGCAATCATCGTGACGTGATAGTGCGCTTGTGATATCACACGTGGCAAGAGAGGTTAAAGCTCCCTGAACATCACACCCTGCTACCCTTGGACTTCACACAACTAATAATCGACACAGTATCGCTTCTCTCTTTGGTAGTGGTAGGAATGGCCGGATGGAAAACAAGCCTGGCATTCCGCCAAAGCAGGCAAGCAGTTGTGGAATCTGCTTCTCTAATCAACGTAATAGTCGACGCCTTGACTGCGCGCATTCAACGTTCAGAATCCGCAACCCGCAAACTCAGGACGGAAATGGAAACAGTAACTCGGCGAAACGAGAGTTTAGAATCAGCCCAATTCGACCTGCGAAGGTCACACTTTCAACTCCTCACTCAAGTGCAAGAGGTACTAGAGAACGACAAGAAACTGGTCGTTGCGCTAGAGCAATTGAAAGCCAAGTTTTCCACATTCCAGCAAAAAAAGCTGGAGGTTCCGTCGGGATCCTTACCAAAGCGCGAGAACCTTCGCCCAAGTGTCACTGAGAGAGATGTTCTGGCAGCGGTTACGCCGACGGAGCGTGAGGTTTTGGAGATTTTGAGGATTGAGGGACCCAAGGCGGCTCCTGAACTGGGGAAGAGGCTAAACAAATCCAGAGAGCACGCGTCCCGTTTGATGAAGAAATTATACATGGAGGGTTACGTGGACAGGGAGGCAAACCATGCCCCCTTCCGTTACAAGCTGAATGAATCTCTACGATCCAGTTTGGAAACGAAGAGCGAAGTTACGACGGAAGCGCCAGAGACGCCTTGAGCTTGTAAATCCAGTGCGCGGACGAGCCATCTCTCTCTAAAAGCCCACGATCCACTAGTCGTGAGAGGTAAGTTGAGATCGCACCAAAACTGAACTCTTCACCCCAAGTCTCGCGATAAGCTTGCCAGATTTCGCGAGAATCGAAACTACGGTTTGCAAGTTGGGTGTTAATGACATCCAATAACCGACTCATCTTACTGTCTTGTGAAAGAGGTGAAGGCTGTGGGTGAGAACTTCCTGCAACTATTTCCGCGTACTCTAGGAGTCTGTTGACTTTTTCGGTTGTAAATTCTCCTTCGATGGCTAAACTGTGCTTTACACCCGATTTGTCGAAGAATTCTAGTTTGATTTTCTTTTTCATGAAACCCCAACACTACACGCATTCCACACGTTATAAGTTGATAGCTGATGTTGAAACGGGAAAACTTTGTCGTTCAGGCGAAAAATTAGCCGTGCAGTGGAAATCAAGGGGTAAATAGCGTATTCAACAGATGACAACAAGTTTAACATGTTGAATTATAGTAAGTGCCCATGCATACCACCACACCCTAACCCCTCTGTTTCAACTGGACAGTACACAACAACCACGTATTTACTTAGGCAATCTCAATCAGACCCCTTGTGAAAAAGTAGAGCAACAAGTACATTCCAGTAGAGGTCAGGTCATTTATCTCCCAAAACGATTACTACCAACGGCTTGTTCTTCTAGTGAGATAAACATCTACCCGACTTAGAGATATCTC
>DATIYC010000003.1:0-39320 GCA_035517955.1 Candidatus Acidiferrales bacterium
GAATTCCGGCATTATTGACGAGCACATTTAGGCCTGGAAAGTGCGTCGTTGTCCATTTGAGTAAACTCCTCCTCTCCGACTCTACAGCAACATCGCACCGTTTTACCTTGAGACTGAGAAGTTGACGCTCTGCGGTTTGAAGTTTGCTTTTGCGTCGGCCGCAGATTATAACTTGGCTTCCAGCCTCAGCGAATTCCTCTGCCAGTGCGCGTCCTATTCCCGTTGCTCCTCCAGTCACAAGCACCGTGTTACCACTAAGATCCAAGTCTGTTTTCATCTCCAAGCTCGGATTTCAATAATGCTTCCTGGTTTGATGAGTGTTTGTGTTCTCGCATGGTGAATGACTGCGTTACCTTGCGAAAACCCCAAATTGCTTTCAGGAAATCATGTGCGCTTAAGGTGTGGAATCTGAAATGACCAAGTTTCCGTTGGAGTCATTGCTTTCAGCTAGGCGGCTTTTGTCGCCGCAACTCATCGACGACTACATCTACTTCTTGAGTGACATCAGCGGCGTTATTAGCCTCTACAGGATGGAGGCGAAGGGAAGTTTTCCCGAAGCCTTGCTGCCTTCTGGATTAGCACTGCAGAATCCCCACCTTATGAACGGAGACAACTTCGTTGTTTTCCCTCGTCTTAAGAAAATTCTCGTCATGATCGATCATAATGGCGATGAAAACTATCAACCCAGCCTTATTCCCTTGGAAGGAGGAATTCCTGAACCAATTCTTGGCGACAGATACAGGGGACACCAGCTCTGCTGCATGACATACGACCGTAAGGCTGACGTTGTCTATTTCTATCATGATGATAGGAAAAATGAGGAGAAGGAATGCATCAAAGTCGATCTGCAGAGTTCAGAAGAGACATCTCTGGGCACAAGCATCTACGGCAACTACTGCCTAGGCGTCAGCAAAGATCACTCACAGGCAATTCTAGCGGACGCGTACACAACTTCTGATCATGTGCTCTATCTGTGGAAGAAACGATCAGGAAAACGAGAATTACTATTTGGCACATCAATCGAAAACCGTGACCCCGGCAAAGAATATCCTGCCTCGGGAATATTCACCTGTAGCTTCACCGAAAATGGAAGAGGCATCATCTTTCGCACAACCCTCTTCGACGATGAAGGATCCCTAGGCCACTTAGCGCTAAGTACACCGTCGAAACTCACCAAGGTACCAGTGAAGGGTGTTAGGCATCACGGCGTAGGCGAACTGGTTGACATCAAACGAATCGAAGGCGAACAACACCTTCTCTCCTACAACATTGACGGTTGTTCCTGGATATACCCAGGCAATTTCAACGAAGGCCCCAAGCCAAGTTTCACCGTTCATGATCCTATTGTCGGCAAAGGATTGACGTCTGATGGAGTGGTTCTTGGAATTGAGCCTTGGTACGATTCCGCGAAGAAGAGAAGCGTGGGCAGTTATGCCTTTTCGTTCGCTACTGCTATGAAGCCATCCCAACTTTACCTTTTCAAAAAGAAAGCAACGAGTTCAAAACAGTACACCCAGCTCACATTTGAACGCGTAATCGGTATAGATAAGAAGTACATGTCGCCAGGTGAGGATGCTACTTACAAGACATTTGATGGCCTACGCATCAGCGCACGCCTCTATACACCATCAAAACTACTTGGCTTCAAAACTCCCTTCCCCTTGGTTCTCTATGTTCACGGTGGGCCGCAGGGGCAGGAGCGCCCGGACTTCACTTGGTTCTCAATGCCCCTTATACAGTATCTGACACTCAACGGATTCGCTGTATTCGTTCCAAATGCACGCGGCAGCAGTGGCTACGGGTTGAAGTTCATGAGAATGATTGACCGCGATTGGGGAGGCAAAGATTCACTAGACCTCGTGGAAGGATTGAAAGTGCTCGAGAAAGACGAACGCATAGACTCGTCCAAGCGCGGAGTTATCGGAAGATCTTACGGCGGATACATGACCCTGACACTAGTCTCCAAGTTTCCTGATCTTTGGAAAGCAGGCGTTGACATGTTTGGCCCGTACAATCTCGTGTCCTTCATTAATCGCATACCCCCAGCGTGGCGCACTCACTTCCGCCTGTCCATAGGAGACCCTGAGAAGGACAAAGATTTCCTCCTCGAACGTTCACCTTCAACACACATCGACAACGTGAAATGCCCAATGCTCATGATTCAAGGACGCAATGACCCACGGGTCGTCGAACGAGAAACGGCTGACGTTGTTGAAAGATTACGATCGAGAGGACTCTCAGTAGAATACTTAGTGTTCGAAGACGAGGGCCACGACGTAATCAAATTCAAAAATCAAGTCACCTGCTACAACAAAATAACCGACTTCTACAAGACACACTTGGCAGAATAATACAAAAGGCCAGAATGAGTTCCTAAGGCTTGCACGACGCGACATGGCGTGAATATATCTCGAAAAATCGAGCTATTTCAACCGGAAAGGCCGAGTACAGGATTAATTGTCGTCAAATGAGTCCAGAACCAATAACGCATAGTCTATGCGGTTGCTGCCTGGCGAAAATAGGAACTACGATCACGGACAAAGCAATATCTTTGTCATATTGTGCCCACGCATGATCGCTTTCGTTAGGTGTTGCTGGATGTTCAAACTCGTAATCTTGTTGAAGAAGAAATCGACACTTAGTGATGCGGATTTTGCGAAATACTTGCTGGAAACGCATGCTCCTCTAGCGAAGAAGATGCCGGGGATTAGGAGGTACGTAGTAAATATCGTTAGGCGGCCGCCAAACCGTGAGCCAGATTACCATGGCGTAGTGGAGTTATCGTTTGATGACGTAAGCGCAATGAAGAATGCATTCGCCTCACTCGAGGGCAAAGCAACCTCAAAGGATACTGAAGTTTTCAGCGACAACGCAACCGTTCTTTACATTGACGAGCATTCGATCGTGTAGGCATCAACTTGGTTTCTGGGCCATAACGCTACATTCTCTTTGAATTCCTTCTCGACTAAGAGGCTTCCGTATTCCTTGAAGGTGATTAGCTCTATCTAACAGACGCATATGTGAACATCGACATGGTAAATCATAATACTACTCGTTAGACCGCTTCTAGGAGCTGTGAAAGTGGGATTTGCAAGCTGCCGGGAGACATCTCCTCCAAAACAAACGGTTGTGCACGTGTCCCCCTAAACATCTGAACTGCATGAGTGCGAAAGAGTGGATTAAGGCAC
This sequence comes from Candidatus Acidiferrales bacterium, assembly GCA_035517955.1. Classification (GTDB taxonomy): domain Archaea; phylum Thermoproteota; class Bathyarchaeia; order 40CM-2-53-6; family 40CM-2-53-6; genus FEN-987. The sequence goes on from DATIYC010000003.1 coordinate 3,189, forward strand.
AGATGGGAGTGTGGCGAGTCTACTATGAAGGTAGAGACGTTAGAGACAAAGAAATCCATCCAGCAGTAATGCCGATTGCTTTAGCGAAGAAGATAGTGGAACTCTTCACGCACAAGGGTGAGCTCGTTCTAGATCCATTCAATGGAATTGGGACTACGCTCCTAGCCTGCCAAGATCTAGAACGCAACGCAATGGGTTTCGACATCAACAAGAAGTATTGCTCGTTCGCAGAAAAACGCTTGACTCAACAGAAAGCTAAAGGCCAAACCCAGCAATTAGTAGTAAATGATGACGCAAGAAACATAATGAACTATCTTAACCCAGAATCCTTAGCGTTGATAGTAACTTCACCACCATACGCGAATCTTCTGAATAGACCCCGCTTGAATAAGAGCCGCAGGGGCAACGATCGGAAGAACGAACAATTCCTTAAGGTCGAACAGTACAGTCAAGACTCAAGAGACTTGGGCACGTTGACAATCGAAACATATGCCAAGCAGCTAGGCGAAATCTACGGAAAGATGCTTCCCCTTCTAAGGCCAAACGGACATAGCGTCATCAATGTCCCTGACATGTGGTGGAGTAATGGCGACGGAGGAAAACGAATACCGATTCACATTTACGTATATCATGCGATGGTTGACGCTGGCTACGAGTTACGTAATACGCTCATTTGGGACCGAATGAACCTCGTCAACCGAGTTGGTATCTTTGGTTGGCCATCTAACTACATAACCATGGGTACTACGTTCGAGTACTTGCTGGATTTCTGGAAACCATATAACTAGAACCTGAGTGCCGAAATCGTTTGACTAGGAAAGCGCATTCTGCTTCATTTGCTTCTGGACAATGTCGTCTAGGGCTGAGATGAAGGCTGGGGTTGCGTTAAGGGAGTCAGTCCTTTCGAGATGCAGGCTATGCTTTCTGGCGTATTCTTGGGCTTCAACGTCGATGTCGTACAATATCTCGAGGTGGTCGGCTACGAATCCTATGGGCACTACGAGAACTCCTTCCAAATCGTTGCGCTTACTTAGCTTGTCGAGAACTTCGAGAAGGTCTGGCCCAAGCCATTTTTCCTGCGTCATTCCCGCGCTTTGGTAAGCAAACGACCAACGGTCACGCTTCAATAACTCTGCCACTGATTTGCAAGAGCTTTGAAGTTGAGTAGGGTAAGGGTCGTTTTGTTCAAGAATGCGTTCTGGGAGGCTGTGAGCTGTGAATACTAACTCTACAGTGTCAGGATTAGCGAATTTTTTGAAAGCCTCTTTGACCTTCTCGGCGACTGCGACGTGAAAAAGCGGATTATTGTACCAGCTCTCAACAAAATCAGCCTTCAATCGCCCTTCGTTTGCTTCATCAAACGCCTTCCTATACCCACCGATACTAATCTCGGAGAAATGAGGAGCAAGTGCCACGCAAATGACTCGGCTCGAACCACTATCGATGATTTGTGGAATTACTTCTCGTATGTATGGGTGCCAATGTTTCATCCCGAAATAGACGTTGACGTCCAGTCCATTCGACCACAACTGGCGTTCCAAGGCTGAGGCTTGGGCTTTCGTGATTTCTAGAAGGGGAGAACGACCACCGATTTTCGCGTAACGACTCTTGAGTTCTTGAACAGCCTCAGGAGAAGGTGTACGTCCTCTCCGAATATCTGCAAGATACGGTTCGATCTCGTCAGGCGTGCTTGGTGTGCCGTAAGCCATCAGAAGGACTGCGGTTTCAGACAACCTGAACGCCTACCTGAAATTCCTAGTCGATTCGTGAACGAATTCAACTAATTTAGCAGTGTTCTCGGGAGAGGCGTCGGGTAACATGCCGTGCCCCAGATTGAATATGTGTCCCCTTCTACCAGCGGTTCTCTTGAGAACATCGGATGCCCTAGATTTGATGAGTTCCATGTCGCCCAGTAGCACTGAGGGATCGAGGTTGCCTTGGATCCCAACATCTGCCCCCAGCCGATCCCAAGCAATATTGATTGGGATCCTCCAATCTACGCCGAAAACGTCTCCGCCGGCATCTTTCATTTCTTCAAGCAAATGTGAGGTGCCTGTTCCGAAGTGTATGCGAGGCACTCCACAATCTTTCAAGTTTTCAAGGATTTGGCGCGAGTATGGGAGCACGTATTCTCTGTAATCTTGTGGATTGAGGAATCCAACCCAACTGTCGAACAATTGTACTGCGTCTACGCCAGCATTGACCTGGGCATGAAGGTAGTTGGACATCGATTGGGCAAGTTTGTTCATAAGCAGATGCCACGTTTTCGGGTCCCGGTACATGAGGGCTTTGACGTTGACGAAGTCCCTCGTTGGGTGCCCCTCGATAATGTAACTAGCCAGAGTGAAAGGGGCTCCGCAAAATCCTATCAATGGCACTCTCTCAGCCAACCGCTTCTTCGTTGCCCTAACCGCATCTAGAACGAAAACTACATCGTCTTCGGGATCTAGGATTTTCAGGGAATTTACAGAACTGAAGCTTGTTACGGGTTGTTTAATGATAGGGCCAACTCCTTCTTTGATCTCGAACTCTACGCCCATTCCCTCAAGCGGAAGCATAATGTCCGCGAACATGATCGCGGCGTCGACGCCAAGGCTCTCCACCGGTTGTGTTGTAACCTGAGAGCATAACTCAGGGTCTTTGCAGATTGAAATGATATCGTGCTTCTCACGGATTTTCCGGTACTCAGGAAGGTATCGACCTGCCTGTCGCATGAACCATACCGGGGTCGCGTCTACGGGTTGACGGCGACAAGCCTTGAGGAAACGATCATTCAACTTGATTTCAACCTTATCTCAGTATTTGCATTACAAGGTTCATTGCGCTAGAAAACCGGAAGAGTCTCAGAGTTGTTTGAGTATGCCATCGATTTCCATGGATATGCAAGTGAAGAGCGGAGTTTCGAGCGCGGTGTAACGGCTGGCTTCGCTGCTCCGCATTTCCATCACGAGCTCGGAGAAATCAACGGGGTTGTCGGTTTCGAAAGCGAGCATGAATTCTTGGTCGTCTAAGCCGAATGAGTAACCGGTGTTGATCTTTACGGAGGGGTATTTGTGGCCAAGCTTGAAGTGTTGTGCCATCATTATCCGTCTTTCCTCGTGCGGAAGAAAGTACCATTCTCTTTTCTTGGTGAATGGGTAGAGGAACAAGTATTTCGCGTCACCAGGCCGGCGGCCCAGTGAAACACCCTCTTGTCCTTCGTGGTGATGCCCTGTGAGGTATTCTGATTTCCGGGTTAAGGCTAGATATGAGTATGGAACGGTGCAGTATTTTCCTAACGTTGTCGAGAGTAAGCTGGAAACGAAATTCTGGTGATCTTCAAGGTTTTTGCTTATGGACCACAGCATGAAATCCGCGTCGCCACGGATTCCAATAAGTGAGTAACTTGCCACCAATATCCGTTCTGACGCTCGTTTGTAGATTAGAGGGAACTCCTTCTTGCCGTTCTCCCTTTCCTGCTCAGCTAATCGGCGCCATTCGGGATCCATCTTGAAGAAAGTGTACTTCAGAAACTCTCTATCCGTCACGGTTGCTGGTGGTTGCTTTTGTGATAGTTCGGTTTCCATCACTTAGTTTCCTCTAACCATTTAGCCGCGTCCTTTGCGAAGTAGGTGATTATGATGTTCGCTCCTGCTCTCTTGATAGCGGTGAGTACCTCCATTGCGATTCTTCTGTCATCGAGCCATCCCTTCTCTCCAGCTGCCTTAATCATCGAGTACTCGCCGCTCACATTGTAGGCCGCTAGAGGTAGTTTGAATTGGTCTCGAGCTTCGCGAATTAAGTCTAGATAACTGAGCGCTGGCTTCACCATAACTATGTCCGCACCTTCCTCAATATCTGACTCAATCTCGCGCATCGCCTCTCGTCGGTTCGGTGAATCCATTTGGTAACTGCGCCGGTCACCCCAGAGCGGAGTTGACTCCGCAGCCTCACGGAATGGTCCATAGAAGCCGGAAGCAAATTTGGCTGAGTAGCCCATGATCAGAGTTTCTTTCAGGCCTCTCCTATCCAAAGCCTGCCGAATCGCTCCGACTTGCCCATCCATCATAGCGCTTGGCGCAACAATATCCGCGCCGGCTTCAGCATGCGAAACAGCCATTCTTGCAAGCAACTGTAAGGTTTCATCGTTGTCGACCTTGCCTTCGCGGACAACTCCACAGTGACCGTGGTCTGTATAGCCGCATAGGCAGATGTCTGTGGCAACGACAAGATGCGGAGCAGCCTTCTTGATATTGCGAACAGCTTGTTGCACGACTGTGTCGGTCGCGTATGCTTCACTCCCCAAAGCGTCCTTGCGTTTGGGAAGGCCGAACACTAGCACCGCGGGAATACTCAAGCGAACAATCTCAGCCACCTCCTGTTTCAAATCCCCTAGCGAAAGTCGGCTTATACCTGGCATCGAGCTTAGTGGCTCGGGTTTCGAAAGTCTGTGGTCTACGAAGATTGGGTACATGAAGTCCAAACTCGAAAGACGCGTCTCCCGCAGCAGAGAGCGGAGTGATTCGAGTTGCCTAAGCCTACGCAGCCGCGCGAAGGGTTGAACGTTTTCTGACAATTCATATAGTTCTGATTTCATTCTCTATCGCCTCAACTAAACCATCAATCGTATGATTCATCGCGATTATGCTAACACGCAAACCAGACTCCGTCGCCGTTTCCACAGTTACGGGACCTATGCATGCTATCTTAGCGGTCTCCAGCAAATGCGCTAGTTCCTTTGAGCCTAGGGCTTGAGCGAAGTTTCGTACGGTGGAAGGACTCGTAAAGGTGATCAAGTCTACTCCTTCCTTGAGTACCGACTTCAACCGTTTTGGAGTTAGATCGGCAGGAATTACGGTCCGATATGCAACAACTTCATCCACTAGCGCCCCACGCTCAACCAATAGCGAGGGTAGTTTCTTGGAAGCTATGTCTGCTCGTGGAAGCAAGACTCGTTTCCCATTTACGTCCCCCAAGCCGACTGCGATTTTCTCTGAAAGGTATTCTTCTGGCACATAATCAGGACTCCATCCGAGCTGTTCTAGTGCATTGGCGGTTGCCGGTCCAATCGCAGCGACTTTGACTCGTTTCAAATTATCCAAATGAACATTGAGTACATCTGCGCGTTCGCGAAAGAAACGCACGCCATTTACACTCGTGAATATAATCCAATCATACCCCTCCACTCCTCTGATCGCCCGATCCAGAGCTTCGGTCCTCTCCGGGGGTACTATTGCGATGGTTGGGAGCTCCAGCGTAGTAGCTCCCAGTGCTTGAAGTTTGGTGGATAATGGTGCGACGTCATTTTCAGGACGAGTGATCAGAACTTTCATTCCCGTAAGAGGTTTGATCGATGATGCCTGCATTACTGAGCCTCCAACACAAGTTGCGCTCCCTGTTTGAGTAGGTAATCCGCCAACTCCTCTCCCACCTTGCCAGCGTCTACATTGTCCGACGCTAACCGACTCCTCATCACTTTCCGTCCATCAGACGAACCGACTAACCCATCGATTTCTATCTTTGAGCCAGTTGTTCTAGCGTAAGCTGCGATGGGTGTTTTGCAATTTGCTCCGAGCTTTCGCGCAAATGCTCGTTCGGCTTCAATTGCTCTTCGAGTAGGTCCATGATCAATGTGCGAGAGTAATTCTATGACTTCGTTGTCGTTCTCTCTACTTTGAACAGCAAGTGCTCCTTGTCCAACCGCAGGCAGCAAGATCTCGGTAGAGAGAAACTCAGTCACATGTCGTTCCAAGCCGAGCCTGTCTAGACCTGCAGCGGCGAGGATAATTGCGTCACATACTCCACTCCTTAACTTACGTAATCGAGAGTCAACATTGCCATGCATATCTACGACCTGCAAGTCGGCTCTAGCAGCCAGTAGCTGTGATTTGCGTCGAGGACTGCTTGTTCCAATTCGTGCACCGCCCGGTAAGTGCTGGAATTTTTCTTTGCTGCGGGACACTAACGCATCTCGGTGGTTGCCGCGTGGTGGAACGGCAGCTATAGTCAACCCTGACGGTAAGTCGGTGGTTAGGTCCTTCATGCTATGCACTGCTATGTCGACTTCTTCTTTCAGAAGGGAAACTTCGATCTCTTTCGTGAAGAGGCTCTTGTTATCAATGACCGCTTGGGGCTTTTCGTGTAAAGCGTCTCCGCTTGTCTTTATCGGTATGATTCGGTAACGTAACGTGGGGACATGTTTCTTCAGTGAGTCAACCACTAGTTTAGTTTGGGCTAGGGCGAGTGCACTGCTCCGGCTGCCTATGAGGACATTTCTCACAGTTCTCTTCCCCTTCCTTGTTGGGTTAGTCTGGCCTCATGGCTCGAAGGAAGAAGTCGGATAGGTAGGACGCAGCCTCCGGAGGTTTGTAACTGCGCTTAAAGTGAATTTGTTGGAAGACGAAACGGTTCATCATACCAAGTAGACATTCCGCCGCCATGGAAGGATCCGTATCACGGAACACACTAGTCGTGATGCCTATTCGCACAATTGCCGTTAGGATAGAGAGAATTCTACTGAGTTCGACCATCAGGGAGTTTCGTCCTACAGGATCTAGCTTGGTGGAATCTCGCACATAGAATCCGACGTTTAAGCGGTCCATAGGAAAATACGTTAGATATGTGCTGGTAAACGCCCGTAGCTTGTCTTCCGGTCCTTCTGCTTTCTCGGAATCATCGCTTAGTTTAGCGATGAATTCTTTCATGCTCACGCCTTTGCGGACTACGGCATCGAATAGGGCTTCTTTGTTCTTGAAGTAGTAGTAGACGGTGGGTGGAGTTACATCCGCGGCCCTACAAATGTCGCGGATTGCAACGTTCGCAAACCCGCGGCGCGTGAAGAGATCTTTTGCGACATCTAGAATCCGCTGCTCTTGCGATGTCGCCGACAACCTTCATTCATCAACTCAATCGAGCAGTTTCTGGAATGGTCAATTCAGCCATAGCTGTCGGAGGAACGTAGGGACATGCTGGGTCCTCTTGGAATGCGTCGCCATACTCGGCGAACGCCCTGGAGCGTGAGCCCCCGCAGACTCCCCTGTACTCGCACCTGCCGCAGCGTCCCTTCAAGTTAGCTGGATCTCTCAACGCGACGAATGTCGGGCTGAGTCTGTAGATTGTGCTCAGGTTCTGCTTCGGTACCTTGCCTGTGACGATTGGGAGAAAACCGCTTGGGTAGACGTCTCCGTCATGGGAGACGAAAAGTATGCCCTTCCCATCCCTAGTGGGTGTCATCTTCAAGGCGGGGGGATTTGTTGGTTCTCCTTCTAGGTTCCTCAATTTTTCCGAAAGCATTCGGTAAATCTGGCCTTCAGGTGCTTTGAGTCCGCTTGAGCGTTGGGCGCGTACTCTTCGGAAGTTCGGTCCTTCAGCGGTTCTTACTGGTACGCCGTAGTGTGCGGCGTCGTATAGGAAATGCATCACTTCTTCGCATTCGTATGGTTCGAGGCTTTCTAGTGAGGCTCCTCGTCCTGTTCGAATTAAGAAGAATACTTCCCAGGCAACAGAGCCACTCTGTTTCGCGATATGGAATATGTCGGGTAGTTCGTCGATGTTGCTTCTCATTACGGTTGTGTTGACTTGGGCTTTCAATCCAGCTTTTGATGCAGCTTGAAGTGCAGATACCGTAGCAACCCAAGTTCCTGGAATTCCCCTAAGCCGGTCATGGGTTGTTGGTGTGGCGCCGTCGAGGCTGACAGACATAATATCGACGCCAAGTGCTTTCATTTGGGAGATCGTTGTCTCATTCAGTTTCGAAGTCACACTGGCAGCAACAGCAACGTAGATCCCACGGTTCTTCGCGTATTGGATTAGGTCGAAGAAATCATCACGCATAAGGGGATCGCCCCCTGTGAGAAGCAGAGCTGGGTAGGGTTCACCGAACTCGACTAGTTGATCAATCAGTTTGTAGCCCTGCTCGTGCGTGAGTTCCCCGCGCATAGGTTTCCTGATCGCACGAGCCCTACAATGTTTGCAAGCCAAGAGACATGCCTTTGTTGTTTCCCAGCAAACGAAGATGGGTGCCTCTGAGAAGTTCGTTCTCATGGTCCAAGGGGGACGCGTCAAGGTTACTTTTTCAACTCCGAGTTGCCGTACTCAGGCAGGAAACCGATGCCGCTTTACTGTTCTATTTAACGTTCGTTATATAGAAGCAATAGTCTATCTGCAATTAAAATTCGACGCTTAATCGCTATAGTGTACGAGTCAGGGTCTGCTGTTCGGTGAGCTTAAGTTCCGAAGCCATATCGTGCTAAACTGGGACGACCATTGAGCTACGAGAACATTCTCGTCAACAGAGAGGACAATATCGGCATCGTTCAATTAAACCGGCCGAAAAACCTCAATGCACTCAGCTCTGGTCTTATGAAAGAACTGGTCAACGCTCTTGAGGACTTAGACAAAGATCAAAGCATCAACGTAATCATCCTTACGGGCAACGACCGTGCATTCGCAGCCGGCGCAGATCTCGCTGAAATGTCCCAGCACACTCCTGTCGATTTAGTTCTTAGTCGTCGATTCGAGCTCTGGGACAAGATTAGAAAAGTTTCGAAACCTATTATCGCCGCAGTGAGCGGATACTGTTTAGGCGGTGGAAACGAACTAGCAATGAACTGCGACTTAATCATAGCCTCAGAGACTGCCACTTTCGGTCAACCCGAAGTCAATGTTGGAATAATGCCTGGCGCCGGAGGAACCCAACGCCTCACGCGCGCAGTGGGAAAATACAAGGCTATGGAAATGATTCTCACAGGAAAATCAATCTCAGCGGAAGAAGCTCTCAGAGTCGGATTGGTGAACCGCATTGTCCCAGTTGAGAGTGTGTTGTCAGAGGCTAAGAAAGTAGCAACTGAGATCGCTTCGAAGCCTCCCCTTTCAATTCGTGCCGCAAAGGAAGCGGTGCTGAGAGCACAGGATACCACAATTGAGGTGGGCATAGAGCTGGAAAGGAAAGCGTTCTATACACTCTTCGCGACCGAGGACGGAAAGGAAGGCATGAAAGCCTTCCTAGAGAAGAGAAAGCCCCTATACAAGGGTAAGTAACATGGAACGCAAGACTTACGACAGACTGTTCATAGCTGGAGCGATTATCCTCGTCGGGCTTGTGGGCTCATTAAACTGTCTCCAAGGAACGCCGTTCATTGGAGGACTCAAATGTGACTATGCGCTAACATCTACAGACACCATTATCAAAATAGGCGCGGCCGCAATCTTTGCTCTATTCCTGGTACTATTCTTCGGTCCAATACTAGCCGCGATTGCCCACAAACAAAGAACTGAAGAAACGCGAACAACCCCGTGAAAAGGAACTGGGGACGCAATAGTGATTTCTAATATGTGCGAAGAAGTTGCTGCGTCTTAGCCTATGTCAGTTTCCAGGGAAAATTTTTGACTCGGAATGGGGCATTGGCCCCGGAATAACCGAGGCAAGAATTTCTCCTGTAAGGGTTCCACCGGGAGGATTAGATATTGTCTGATGACTTTGGTTGATCTGACGCACTAGTGGAGAATGTTGCCGCCGTCTAAGACTATTGTTTGACCGTTTATGAATGATGAATCGTCTGAGCATAGGAACGCAATGGTCTTTGCTATTTCTTTCGGCTGCCCGAATCTCCTGATCAGGTTGTCTTCTCTTTCCTGTTTCACCTCGTCACTAGTGAGTTCTGTTATCCAATCGGTTTCGATATTCCCTAATGCGATTGCGTTGACCCTGACATGAGGTGCAAGCTCGTAAGCGAGAGCTTTCGTTAAACCGATGATGCCGGCTTTAGCGACAGTGAAGGCGAATCCTTTGTTGTGGCCGGCTAATGCAGGAGTGGAGCTGACGTTCACGATTACCCCGTTACCCTGTCTAAGAAAGATTGGTGCAACCGCTCGTGCGCATAGAAACGAACCGTAAAGATCGACGTTGATTGGTTTGAAGAAGTCGCTCGGGGTCAGATCTAGGAAGCGCTTGTTCCATTCACCCTTAGCGGGGTAGCCTGCGAAGTTCAGGAGATAGTCTAGACGACCAAGTTGGGTTGTGGCGGCGCTTACCATTTGGTCGACATCGGAGGGAGCGACGGTTACGTCGTTGAAGTTGACTCTTGCAATCAGTGCCTTACGGCCTAGGCTGGCAACTTGGTCCGCGAGCTCCTCCGCCCGACTCTTGTTTGATTGATATTGTAGGACTAAGTCCGCGCCCTCTTGAGCCAGTTCCAAGGCAACGGCACGGCCGATGCCGCCGCTTGAGCCGGTTACGATGCCAACTTTGTCGGTTAGCCGAGCCATGTATCAGAACCTTCCATTCCATGTCCGTTATTGGTCTAAAATGTTCCCTAGTGGAAGCACAGTGTACAGCAGGCTTATTTTAGTGGCAAACAAAATATAGTTTCGAGAGGCAGAAACCTCGCCTTCCTTCGAAGAACTGAACCAATTATCCAACCGTGTGCCCGTGCTTATATACGAAAGAGTGGTAACCAAACAGTTCCTCGCCCTCAAACGCTACAAGTCAAAACTCGTGTTCATGGGCAAACTGCGCGTGCTGGGAATAGTTCTGCTCGGCCTAACAGGGTACGCATATCTTGTTGGCACGAGATACCAGTCACCAATTCTGAACGGACTCTTGGCCATCATGGTCACTGCGAAGTTAGATGACAGAGTTTACAAAGTAACAGACTGGAGCCATAGGAAAGGCAGGCTCCTAGTGTACGTGGAGAAAACGGTGCCAAAGGTCAAAACAGAAACAACGAATCAATTCTAGCACTACACCTACGCGACTCATCTTGGTCATATGTTCTTCAGGCTGTCAGCGGCATTCTTCAATTCAACGCGTTAAAGTTGTATGGCAACGTTGTTTACAAACGCTTTAATGTGATACCCGCATAATGTAGAGAGGGCTTCGTGGTAGAAGAAAAACCGGCAGCAGAAAACGAAGACTTCGATGACGAATACTTACCTGCATGCTGTCGCAATGGCACTAAACACAACCATCCAGTTTAAGCGCGTTTTTCTGAAACACGCTTACTGGCTAGGGCTGACGCTCCACCATTCTCCAATCTTATGATGAGAATTACCGTTTAGTCACGTAGCTTACTTGTCCATTCTGTAATCTTGAGGCCTTTAGTTTGAGTTTCATACCAGACGCGACCTGAACTTCAGCTATCGTCTTATCCAACCAAGTAACGACTTTAGAACCCTCCGCGAATTCTGCCAGCGCTAGTATGTAGGATGCATGATCTTTGAATACACTTGGCACAGCGACCACCTTCGTCCAAGTTATTAGGCTACAGGCTCCCCCAACTTCTTTCCAACCAAACTCCTTTGAAAAGCACCGGAGACAATGTGGCGGACATACGATCAATGTGGATATTTCCTTCCCATCCAGCCCAGCATCAGACAATGCGGCATTTGTCGGCCGCCAACTCGCGGGCTGACGAATCAGACAAATTCCCAAATTTCGTCTGCCCTAGACCGACTATCCCAGTACGCATAGTCTCGCCTATTCATATACCCCTGCGACAATCGAGTAACTTATTTGGTTATGTTGAACACTAGGAAAAGGCTACGGAACGTGACTTTGAACCAAGTTTCGGAATAGGGCAGCATTGATCGTCAGCGACGAACCAGCAAAGCAGCGGATACTTGCCGCGTTGGCCGACGAGTACTCACGCAAGATACTAACGGCTACAATTCAAGACCCTATGAGCGCTCTTGAGTTGAGCAAAAAGTACGAGATACCGATAACGACCGTTTACCGTCGCATAGAGGAATTAGTGGAAGCAGGGTTATTGGCTGCCGTGAAGTCCGGTAGGACGACGGACGGAAAATGGTACGACTTGTACAGAAGCCTGCTGCGTCGTATTGACGTGGGTTTCGAGAAAGGCGACGTACGAATCGAAGTTATGGTCAACGAACATGTGGCAGATCGTTTTACGCGAATGTGGACATCTATTCCGACCGTGTGAGGAAGAGTTAGCATTTGTTTGAATCTTCTCCACTGTTCTGGGTTACGACGACAACGAAGTTAATCGCTCTGATTCTTGGTTCATTCATAGTATACCTCGCCTACAAAGGCTACAGAAGAAACGCGGCCAAACCATTACTCTACACTTCCATCGGATTTGCCCTGATTACACTAGGAACAATAGCTGAAGGCGTCCTCTACGTCGTCGTCCAGACAGATATAATGCCGGCACTCGCGACGGGAACCATGATCACGGTTCTGGGATTCATCGTGATTATATATTCGATCTATGCCGTCAAGAGCCCACCGCTTCAAAGAACCGGTGGAATGCCAGGATCACTTGGCGCTTCCAGAGGTACAGATGGTGGTCAGCATGAGTAAGAGTTCATCAAACAACCTGTTGGAAACTTACAGTTTTCTAAAGTCAAGGCGATGGGTTGACCTTACGCACTCATTCGCCCCCGGAATTCCTCACTGGTTTGGTTTTCCTGATGAGCAACGAGAGACGCTCTACTACTACGATGAAGGAGTAGGAACCGTTGGATCGTATGGAATATTCATTCAACTATACTCGCATGTTGGACAGTGGGGCACACACGTCGACCCTCCGGCCCACTTCGTGAAAGGGAACAGATTCCTCGACGAAATTGACGTAAAAGAAATGGTTCTGCCCCTCATAATTATTGACATACATGAGAAGGCCGCGAAGGACCCAGATTATTCCGTTAGCGCGGATGACGTGAAGGCATGGGAGAGTAAGCACGGGAAAATTCCTGAAGGATCCTTCGTTGCTTTGCGCACTGACTGGTCGAAACGGTGGCCCGATGCTAACGCCATGGCTAACAAAGACTCTACTGGGAAGGAACATTTCCCGGGCTGGACAATTCCGGTTCTGAAGACACTGTTCGAAGAGCGCAAGATTATGGCATGCGGCCACGAGACGACAGACAACGCACCGAACGACTTGGAAACAGAGCGTTACGTGCTTGGGACAAACCACTATCAAGTGGAACTACTAACCAACCTAGATCAAGTTCCAGAATTCGGGGCATTGATTGTGGCCACCGTTCCGAAACCTAAGAAGGGAACGGGTTTTCCAGCTCGCGTATTCGCTATCCTTCCTTAACCTCCAATAGATCTCATCATGGTTGCTGTTGAGCGGAGATTATTCTGAACTAACGAAAACTTCTAGGTTAAGCCGCTTTACTCTTCGAAATGTAGAGATAAGCGGTTAGGATTATGAGGACAACTTGTATGGTGAATACTAGAACTTGACCAGGTGGATTCAGACCAGCATCCCAACCGTAAACTTGTCCACCGGACAATGGCGTTGGAAAACTCGTTGTTATAAGAATTAAGATGTTGTCGATTAGCGCAAGGATGAATAGGCCAATGGCCGCGGGTTTGAACAGCTTTCCCGTGCTGAGCATCGCGAATCCGCCTACAGCAAAGAGAACAGCGGTAACTAGGAAGTATAGGCCATTTACGAGTGAGTATTGGATGAATTGCACCAAAATTGCGTGAAACAAGGCATCAACTAACGAAACGACGAGACCAACGATTGCAATAGGACTTCCGCATTCGAATTCTCCCGACTTACTAAGGTATTCAGAGCCATTTCAATCTGCGTCGGAAACAAGTATTGACTACCCGAAACGACCTCAGAAATGATATTCAAGAGACTAACCACAGACGTTCGATAGGGGCTGTCGCGCCATGGATATCAAAATCCGTCGACTGGAACAGAGTGATTTACCTCACGCAGATCTCGTTAGGCGGTTGGCGTTCGGAACCTTCCTAGGCGTTCCCGAGCCAGAGAAATTCGGGGAAGACACGGATCACATTAAGGCCCGATGGCTCGCTGACCCCAATGCCGCTTTCGCGGCAGAAATAGACGGCAAACTCGTAGGCACTAATTTGGCTACAAGATGGGGTACATTCGGTTTCTTTGGACCGTTAACGGTACATCCAGATTTCTGGGACCGAGGAGTAGCTAAGAGCCTACTCAATCCAACAATTCGTCTATTCGATGAATGGAAGATAAGGCACGCAGCGCTATTCACATTCGCCCATAGTCCGAAGCATCTGGGTTTGTATCAGAAGTTTGGATTTTGGCCAAGATTTCTCACCCCACTCATGTCAAAAACCGCCAAATCGAATGGAGTTGAAGGTTGGACCAAATTCTCCGAAGTACCCAACGTAGAGAAAGAACACATTCTAGAGTCGTGCCGAAGCGTAACAGGCTCAGTTTATGAAGGGTTGGATGTGGAACGCGAGATCACGTCGGTACAGAAGCAGCAGCTCGGTGATACTGTGCTCCTGTGGGACGGTAAGTCCATGGTTGGTTTTGCTGTGTGCCACTGCGGGGCAGGCACTGAGGCAGGAACAGATGTGTGTTACGTAAAGTTCGCAGCGATACGCAAAAACCGAGGCGCAGGAAGCAACTTCGAAAGGCTACTTGACGCCTGCGACGCGTTAGCCGCTGAACGTGGAATATCTTCAGTCCTCGCGGGTGTGAACACAGCTTGCCATGACGCATACCGTAGGATGCTAGCTCGGGGTTATCGAACCGAATTTCAAGGAGTCCTGATGCTTAATCCCAACGAGCCAGCATTCGATTATCCAGAAAACTACGTATTATGTGACCTGCGTTAGCACGGTTCCTCTTTTGTGACCGGTTCTAGTTGCAAAATCCTCTCATACTCTAAGGAGAATTCGAAAACTGGATACCAGAACACCTAATTGAACTATCTCTCGAACGCTGTTCTGCGATGTGGGCGTAAGGAAAATGGCGAGGTCAATCACAGTAATCGGACTGGAGCGCATTGGTCTCGTAAAGAAGGGAGATAGCGTAGCACAATTAATCGTAGGATCCATCCAAGATGAAGGATTGGTCTTGGAAGACAACGACGTAGTTGTGATTTCACAGAAAATCATTTCCAAAGCTGATGGTTTAACAATCGATCTCTCAACCGTCAAACCGAGCCAGCGCGCTAAGCAGATTTCCAAACGATCCGGAAAAGACGCTCGACTCGTGGAGCTCATACTGAAGGATTCGTCTAAAGTGCTGCGTGTTGACAAGCAAATGCTCGTCGTTATGCGGAAGGACGGGTTCGTATGCTTAAACGCAGGCGTCGACAAATCAAACGTCAACGGACGCCAATTTTACACGATACTCCCACTCGATTCAGACGCATCGGCAACGAAAATCAGAATCGAACTGGAGCGACTGACTGGTAAACGGCTTTCCGTAATAGTTGGCGACACTTACAGCCGCCCACAACGGGTAGGACAAACGGAGTATGCAATCGGCGTTTCTGGACTGAATCCGATAGAGGATTACCGGGGCCGTGGGGACCTTTTTGGCTACGAGTTGAAGTTCAAGTATGTTGCATTAGCTGATGAAATTGCGGCAGCCGCTGAACTAGTGATGGGCCAGGGATCCGAAGGCGTGCCCGTCGCAATCGTAAGAGGCTTGACCCGCATCGAAAGAAGTGAGAGGGCTGGACTTTCGAAGCGATTACTTCTACAAAAGCAACGGGATATATTTAGTAAGAGTGGGTAAATCGCTAGAGTATTCCAGTCAGCCTACCCTAACCTTCCGTGAAAACGTAATTGTCAACCTTCTTTTCGGATAGATTGACTACTAACCCGCGGAGGACACCGCTTACGTACTCGCTGCCCGGGTTGAAACATTGCGTCTTCCCAATCTTCGATACTCCTCTCGATTCGTGAATGTGTCCATGTAGGGATACTAGCGGTTGGAATTTTTCTATTATCTTTCTCACTGACGTTGACCCAACATGAGTCATTTCGGGTTCCCCACCAGGGGTAAGGACCGGGGCAAGATTCGCGTCCAGTTTCGGTGCTACGTCAATTTGCGTGTCGTATGGAGGGCAATGCAGGTTGAACAAGCTCGTTTCAGGCTTGTTCAAGCCAGATGTTGCTTTCTCAAGCTTTGATAGTAACTCCTCCTCGGACAGGTCGCCAGGGCAATTCCATGGAGTCATGTTCGAATTTCCGACGCTAGGCATCTCGTGATGGTCGTCTATCTGAACGATGGTTTCGTTCGGATAAATCACATAATCAGAACTCTTGATCAGATCGGCCACGACAGGAAGGTCATCGTTGCCAATGTTGAATATCGTCTTACATCCGAGGGGCTTAAGCCTCTCTTCAGCAAGCTTGACCCATCTCTGAATACTCTCAGACATCACCTTTACGAACAACTCGTCCATGCTCTTTTCGCTTCCGCGGAGATTCGCCCATTCAGCCTCGGTCGTCCTGTACGGATAACTGCCCAGCTCACGAACGTCTTTCTCTATCTTCTCCAACTCTTCTCGATTGTTCGCTGTCCTCCAAGTGCTAACATACTCGGCTTTCCAAGAACCATTTTTCTCAAAGATCGGTGTAATGGTCTTTCCCGTAATGTCTCCTCCAATCACCAACACGTTGGCTTTGTACACCTGCCCTGCGTTAGTGAATTTCAGGAATAACCGCTCCGATCCGTGTATGTCCGAAACAAAGAAAACACGAGTCTTGCTCATTTTGTACGCCAATCTGAATTTTGCCTAAGCCAACCCGCTATAGACCTATTGTTTCCTAATCAATTGAGAGATTACCGACCTAATCGAACAAGCAATGTCCGAGCAATGCCTTTTCATTAAAGGTAACTTGCCCCCCATTATGGCAGCATTCCTGCATTTTACCTTAAGCTTGAACCTAAAGCGTCATAGATATAACGGAAAACCCTGACGTTGCGCCCACTGGAACTATTCCATTGCGGTGTATCAGAATCGGCGAGTCACTTTGTGCAAATGAGCGATGACGAATTCGTCAAGGAAGCTATCGGCATAGTAGAAAAAGCGCAGTCCCACGGAGTCTGCCTTAGGATACTAGGTGCGCTAGCCACCTACATCAAAGCTCAGAACTCTGGACAGGGGGACATTTTGAAGAAACTGGGCAGATTCGGGGAAGGGATGCCACTGTTTACCGATCTAGATTTTGCGGCTTATGGCAAACAGAGAGGAGGCATAGACAAAGTCTTTCGGGAAATATCCTTTACACCAGATAACCTTGTCAACGGGATGTTTGGACACAAGAGACTAATCTACTATCACCCAGAAAAGAAATACCACGTCGATATATTCCTGAACGGGTTAGAGTTTAGCCACGATCTGAAGTTCGGCGAAAAACCGGGGGAAGGCAGACTAGAAGTAGACTACCCAACAATCAGCCCAGCAGACATAGTCCTAGAGAAGCTCCAAATCCATGAAATAAACCGAAAGGACCTAATCGACCTCATCGCGCTTTTCCTTGTTCACGATGTGCAGGATCAATTCAGTAAAGATGCAATTGATGGAACGTATATCGGGAAAACACTGTCCAAGGAATGGGGATTCTGGTATGACGCGACAACGAATCTTGAGAGAGTGAGGACCCTACTCAAGGAGTTGGAAAAGGACGGCAAAATGTCCAATTCCCAGACTCAGATAGTAGAGCAGAGGATGGCAAAGCTGCTTGATTACGTGAACAAGACACCCAAGGAGCGCAGTTGGGAGAAAAGAGCGAAGACAGGTACTAAGAAGACTTGGTATCGAGAGGTCGAGGAAGTTTCAAGGTAGTGGCGTTTCGAATTAGAAACTTTGATGTACACTTCCTGAGCTATTCCCGATCCCAGCAGTTAACTATTTTTAATTGGAGTAGTCGGCAGATTAGCTAATATACCTTCGAATGAACGCTTGGCATGTGCTCGATCTTGTCTGATTCAACTCTATTCGTAAGGAAGAGTTCTGGATTAACTCGAACAGTGAGCGCCAATCAGGCACTATTTGCCAACCTGGTTGGTATGGGCATTTTAGTCAACATCTTTTGGATAACTTACGCTTCAGCATCATATCCGGGCGCAGACCTAACTGCGACCGTCTTGACTGCAGCGGGCGTCAACCTTGTCGTTGCATTCGTGTATTGGATGCTCTCGGTTTCGATGCCCAGAACAGGTGGAGATTACGTATGGGTCGGGAGAATCCTTCACCCGGCAATTGCCTTCATGGAAAACTTGGTGCTTGTTGTAATAATCATAACTTGGGTCGGCCTTTTCCCCTACTTGGCCGCGTCGACAAAATTGCCAATGCTATTCGAAAACCTTGCAATTACTACAGGAAACCAATCATACGCAGCAATCGCAACTGCCCTGAGCGGTACAGCCAACTATCAATTCATTGTCGGAGTTGTAATAGTTACAGGAGTCATATCGATGATGTTCCTTTCAGTCAGGAACATCTTTAGAATCATCATCGGACTATTCGCGATTGAAGCAGTCATATTCGTAGTTTTCATTGCCATGCTGCTAACCTCAAATCACGCCGCATTTGTCACAGGCTTCAATGCAGAATCGGGAAGCACTGTTGATTCGATTGTAAGTCAAGGCGTCTCGCTCAACGGAGGCCCGATAACGTTTACGGGAAGCGCGACAGCGATTGGCTTAGTCTATACGATGCTTAGTTTCATTGGGTATTCATTCAGTTCCTATTTCGCTGGAGAAGTGAAGGGAGATCCGAAGAAATCACAGGGAATTGCTATCTTTGGCGCGCCCCTCATCTTCACCGTTCTAATCTACGTTCTCTACACCTTGATGTACAATGTCTTTGGACACGACTTTCTCGTTTCAGCAGCACTTCTTTTCGTCAATGGGAAGTCGCCACTACCGGTCATACCCTCGCCCGCTTACCTAGTCGCTTTCATAACGTCTAATCCAATACTCGCTTTTCTGATTCCGTTTGGCTTAGTGCTGAATGACATTGGCTTCGCAATAGTCTTCTTCTTCGTTCCAACTAGGAGCATTTTTGCTTGGGCATTCGATAGGACGATTCCTACGAAGTTCGCAGCCGTCAATAGGCGGGGCGTCCCCTACGTCGCAGTTATCTTGATGGCGATTATCGCATACGCCTCAGTATGGATTACAGTCTACACTACTTGGTTCAGTTACTTGTACTACGCAAACTTCGGGTGGTGGCTAGCCACGGCGATAGTAATGTTCGCAGCGATGATCTTCCCCTTCAGACGCAAACAAATTTTCGATAGCGCTCCGAAAATTGTGACATACAAGCTCGGTCCAATCCCTGTTCTGTCGATAGTTGGCGCTGTTGGAGTAGTGCTATCACTCTTCATATCCTATTCGACAATTCTGCCTGCGTTCAACGGCTTTCCAATTAACCCAATCTACGTGGTGAGCATGCTCTTCGTGATGGTCGCCGGCTTGATCATATACGCAATCTCATACCTCTACCAGAGATCACGCGGAGTTCCAATGGACCTAGCGAACAAAGAACTACCACCAATTTAGGCGCCCAGTAATGGTCGCACAAGTCCCTCAACAATCAAGGGCACCCTTCGCAAGCCGCCAAGCCCATTTGCGGCCCGAAGGCGCCTACGAAGTGATGGCGCGATCGCAAGAACTCGAAGCAAAGGGACACGATATGGTTCACCTAGAGGCAGGTGAACCAGACTTCAATGGACCGCCGAACGCCTCCCTAGTCGGAATAGCAGCTATTGCAAGCGGACAGACACGCTACGTTCCACCCGCCGGATTGACAAAACTCCGCGAAATCATTGCAGACACAGCAGGCAAAACGAGAGGCATGAAGTTCAGCCCTAAACAAGTTCTCATTAGCCCAGGCGCCAAACCGGCAATGTTCTTTCCCACTCTCACACTAGTCGAACCAGGAGACGAAGTCATCTACCCAGATCCCGGATTTCCCACTTACGAGGCCATGCTTTTAGTCGCGGGCGGGGTTCCCAAACCCGTACCACTCCTAGAGTCGAAATCGTTCTCTTTTGACCTAGATGCATTTGACAGATTGATCAGCGATAAGACTCGAATGATCATCCTCAACTCTCCAAGCAACCCTACCGGCGGCGTCATTCCGCTAAAAGACTTGCAGCACATCGCAGACGCAGCCCGTCGCCACGACTGCTGGATCGTGTCGGATGAGATTTACAATCAGATAGTTTTCGATGGACAAACTGTGACTAGCATCGCGTCATTGCCAGGAATGGCTGAACGAACAGTCATTGTTGACGGTTTCTCCAAGACTTACGCAATGCATGGATGGAGACTCGGGTACGGGATAATGCCCGAAGCCTTAGCCGAACGAGTCAGGCTATTCTATACGCATGGATTCGGTTGCACGGCCCATGCCTCACAAATAGCGGCTATCGAAGCCCTGACAGGGCCGCAAGACCATGTGAGGATGATGGTAGAACAATATCAACGCCGGCGCGAGATAATCATCGATGGCTTGAACAAACTACCAGGCGTACATTGCTTGAAACCTCAAGGAGCATTCTACGCATTCCCGAACATTCAGAAGACAGGAAAGACATCCCAAGAAATAGCGAACCTATTCCTGGACTTCGGAGTGGCATTACTACCAGGAAATGCGTTCGGCAAATACGGAGAGGGATACTTGCGCTTATCGTACGCTAACTCGATACCCAACATTCAAAAAGCTTTAGAAAGAATGGCCAAAGCGCTCAACAGCATCCACTAGAAAAAAAGTCCGAGCATTCATACCGGACGCTCCTTGACCTTTCCATAACTCGTGAGGCCAGTGCATTAGAATAGATAGGTTAGTACGTTAAGCTACTCAGAACGGTAGTTCAAGTTCCGATACGCCAATACCTGTTGCAACAGCCTTCTTTGGAGCAAGAAAATGGAACGGTGTCCCAGCGAGGAATTCTAATAGCCCGCCGGGGAAGCCTGCAGCATTATTTCCCTTTCGGGAACTTTGGAATACCTAGATCATAGTGAGTAGTTTCTTGTACTCTTCGTCAGACATAGTGAAGTAGTTCTCGCGTTGCGGAAATACTCGTGTTTCGACTTCTTTGTGATATTGCGCTAGTCCCTTCAGGATAACCTCGCCTGCATTTCCGTAGACCTTTGCAGCTCTAGGTTTGAACTTCGGATATAGACCGAACATGTCATGGTAAATTATGATCTGCCCATGGACATCAGTGCCGGATCCGAGACCCATTATGATGCAATTCTGAGCACGCTCAGTAATCAGTTTGCTCAGTCGATCAGGAACAAGTTCGAGAAGCACCATGAATGCACCCGCTTGTTCAATGGCCTTGGCGCTGTCTAAGATTCGTTTGGCTTGTTCTGCGCCTTTGCCCTGAAGTTTCAAACCACCAATAGCGCTGGCACTTTGCGGCGTCAAACCAATATGACCAATAGTAGGTATCCCTGACTGAACGATTCCCCGAATCCGCTCGCACATTTCAATCCCGCCTTCTAGTTTAACGGCGTCGCAACCAGCCTCTGCCATAAATCGGCCGGCATTCTTTATCGCGGTTTCAACACTTGGTTGATAGCTCATGTAGGGCATGTCGCCGACTATGAAAGTATTCGGAGCACCTCGACGAACGGCGGATGCATGGCGGATCATATCATCCATAGTTACAGGCAGAGTACTTTCATACCCAAGCATCGTCATACCCAAGCTGTCGCCGACAAGAATCATGTCTATGCCGGCCTTATCCTCCAAATACGCAGTTGCATAATCGTAACCGGTCAACCAAGAGATCGGTATACCATCTGCAACTTTCTTGAATAAGGTGGGCAGAGTATGCTTTTTCTTTTCTGCAACAACTGATTGAGTCATTATCGGTCCCGCGAAGACCCCCTGCGGCGGTATATCTATTGCATGCTCAAATGTCGTAGCTGAAATTGAAAGTCTGGACTATGACGAGAAACCTGAACCAACTAGTAAAATCTAATCCACCAAACTGAAACAGGAATTTAAGAAGACTTCAGGAACCGGATGAATGAAAGGAAAGTACGAGTACTCACCTAATTTTGTGGTCTATCTCCCGAAGTTTCACCGATCAGAATTCTCACGTGGCAGTGGACCAATATCGGTTGTCTGACATGTCCAGATTAGAACCAACCTAAACATGAAAACAGGGAAAAGGAGTATTATTTACGGCGCGGTGGTAACGTGTACCTATCTGCTCGAAGTGTCATGAAATGAGTTTCTACACTGAATTAAGTACCCTAACCAAGTTGGATCCTGAGCTTGCTGTTCTTGTCAAGAAAGAGTTGGAGAGACAAGAAACCGGCCTTGAAATGATTCCTTCGGAAAATTACGTTCACCCAGCACTCTTCGAAGCAATGGGATCAATTCTAACTAACAAATATTCAGAAGGGTATCCCGGCAAGAGATACTACGGTGGAAACGAGATTATTGACATGGTTGAACGTTTAGCGATAGAGAGAGCAAAGAAAGCTTTCGGCGTCGCCCACGTGAATGTTCAACCATATTCAGGAAGCCCAGCCAATTTTGCAGTGTATGTTGCAGTTTGCAAGAGCGGCGACACCATAATGGGAATGAACCTTCCCGATGGCGGCCATCTGACACATGGATGGAAAGCAAGCGCAACAGGACAATTCTTCAACAGCGTTCCTTATCATGTCAAACCAGACGGCTACATAGACCTGGATGAAGTGAGAAGACTTGCCAAAGAGAACAAACCAAAAATTATCTGGGTTGGCGCAACTGCTTACGTTCGGGAATTTCCATTCGAAGAACTCGGAAAAATCGCAGACGAAGTTGGAAGCTACTTAGTCGCTGACATAGCACACATAGCAGGTTTAGTTGTCGCAGGAGCTCACAAATCCCCCGTACCATACGTCCATATCATAACAACAACCACGCACAAGACTCTCAGGGGCCCTAGAGGAGCAATGATAATGGTCACGGAGAAAGGATTGAAAAAAGACCCTGAGCTTGCTGCCAAGATTGATCGAGCTATTTTTCCAGGCCTTCAAGGCGGTCCTCATGACCATACGACAGCCGCAATAGCTGCAGCTCTAGGATTCGCGCTGAAGCCAGAATTCAAAGAATACGGGAAACAAATCGTGAAAAACGCTAAGGCATTGGCTCAATCTTTGATGGATAACAAAATAAAATTAGTTACCAACGGAACGGACAACCACATGGTTCTGATAGATTTAACCAACTTTGGAAAAGGAAGAGGAGTCTTTGTGCAGGAGGCGCTTGATGCCGCAAACATAACCGTAAACAAGAACACGATACCAGGTGAACCATCCTCTCCCTTCTACCCGAGCGGAATAAGACTAGGAACCCCGGCATTGACATCGAGAGGTATGAAGGAGAATGAGATGAAGTTGATTGGCAGTTGGATAGCTAACATTGTTTTCGCGGTCAAAAATTATGAACTCTACGATGATAAGGATCAAAGGAATGAATCGTTGAAGAAATTCAGAGATGACATAAAACAGAACGAGACAATCAAGAAGACTAGACAGAACGTTATGGATCTCTGTAAGAAGTTCCCCCTCTACAAATGAGGAGCCAAGAGGTCTCTAACACTCTGGACTCGGGCGGGGTTCTAGAGACGCTCTAGACTCCATTTCCGCCTCCTCCTCTTGGCGAAGTAAGAAGCGCGGTTAGACCAAGTTGAAACTAATTAGGAAAGCACTAACGTAAGATACAACTATTTTTCTGACGGTACAACGCTGGTCCTAACACAAATGCACTCATCTAAGTAATGTCCGCAACTAGGGCATCGCTGTCTACCCACCAATGCCTCGATTTGAGGATTCGCCACGAGTGCACGAATTTCAGCCGGGAGATTAGGCTCGTAGAACATTCGGAGAACCCATCGCATAAGGTCCTTCTCCGTGACTATGCCCATCAGCTTCTCACCATCAACAATTGGCAATCGCCTGACTCCTAACTTCAGCATATTCTCCAACACCGATTGGGTCTCCATATTCGGAGAAACCGTTTGCAGCGGGCGAGACATAAGACTGCGAACGGGAAGTTTTAGTAAGCTGTCTCCGCGAAGCGCGGCTCTAGTAATGTCACGCTCAGTTACGATCCCTACTGGTTTCTGTTTGTCGGTTACTACCACGCTTCCAATGTCAAACTTAACCATCAATCGGAGAGCTTCTTCAACACGCTCGGTAATGTCTAGCGTAACCACTTTGGTGGTCATGATGTCTGAAAGATGAGTGTGTTCAGGCCTATTCATCAACATCTAAGAAAACAGATTTACCCGGCGTATAATAGACGAATCAGCTATTTCCAACCGTGAGAACAGATATCGCTCATATGAGAGCTTTCCGGAACAAATCATTAGTTTAGCTGAAATTAACTATGCTTAGGACGAAAACTATGAAAAATTCAAAATGCAAATCACTTTCTTTGCAGAGATGTTTTGAGTGAGTAGATCTGCTTGAGCCCGAGTCTTTACGAGTCGGTAATCAGGCCAACCATCTTTCTAACTCCGCCAGAAAACGCACATGACATAGCCAAACGGTTCTTTAGGAATTCAACTCTCTGGAGACTTGTTGGTTGGCGTCTTCGCGCTAGCGATGATCGATTAAATGTTAAACTTGGGAGTATCGAGTTTTCGAATCCAATCGGCCTGGCGGCAGGCTTTGACAAGAACTGCGAGATGTGGAAGGCACTGTTCCTAATCGGATTTGGTTACTTATGCCTAGGCACAGTAACTCTCAACCCGCGCGACGGAAATCCGAAACCTAGGATGTGGAGATGCCCGGATCAGAAGTCAATCGTAAACTCGATGGGCCTACCAAACTTAGGCGCCGAGAAGATTAGCGCAAACCTAAAACGAGAAGGTAAGAGCAGAGGTCCGATATTCATCAGCGTCTCTGGGTTAAGTATCGCCGAGTTCGTTGAATGCTTCCGAAGGATGGAGACGTTTGCAGACGGCATAGAACTTAACATTAGCACGCCCAACACCATAGGCGTAAGAATATTTCAAGAACCTGAAAACCTAGAAAAACTCCTAAGCGGCATTACCAAAGTGAGGAGTTCAAAGAAGCCAGTCTGGGTCAAACTTCCACCTTACCACGACGAGGTTGGCCGCGAGAAAGTTCTGAACCTTGTAAGCTTGTGCATGAAGGCTCCAGTTGACGGACTAACCCTCACCAACACAAAGCTTGTTGTCGAACCGCGTGCGAGTATTGGCACTGGAGGCCTGAGCGGTCCCCCCATCCTCGATGATACTCTTAGAATCGTTGCTGACGTCTACCGGGACACTAACGGAAAGATCCCGATTAACGCTTGCGGCGGCATATCAACGGGTAAAGATGCATGGAAGCTATTGGAAGTCGGCGCGTCTACGGTCCAAATCTATACAGCATTCATTTACCAGGGCCCTGGCGTAGTTTCGGAGATCAATCGACAACTGCTCCGACTCATCGAGACGTCACATGTGGGATCGTTACAGGACGTTATTGGAGGAGCGGTAGGCTAACACTCGGCACGAAAATCATCAGTAAACCATAACTTGCCACTTCCCTTTGAAGACCATGTGATGCGACGGCAATGCATGTGTCTACTCGCAGCGCAGACTGGTATGCGGCAGATTTCGCCAAGCAGCTTAGACTTGACTCAGAGATTGAACAGCAATGCCAATGGACATGCCTACTTTGGTCGAAGGACCATTGGGCCAGCGAGGCAAGAAAAGGACAGGTAATGTTTCAACAGTCGAAGGAACTAGCAGAAAATTCGTCGGAGAAAATTGTTGAAACCCTCTTCAATAATTCGCAGTTTCTGAATACCGTCGCTCAAGTGTACGGTAAACTGTTCGGTTGCAAAGAGCAATTTTGTTCCGTCAAGAGCTTCGCAAACTGTCCGTACCTCGCGCAACGCGAGGATCTGCTTAGGACTGGCTCGTTGGCGGGCGTCTTCGTAACTATCCTGCACAAGGCGATGATGTACGCAATGCTTGATCGTCATCCCATCGATAGTGGTATCGTAAACGAGGAGTATAGCGACGTCTACGGAATCAACCTAACCTCCTTCGAAGACCTAGAGGACTCTTTGAAGGACGGACGATTTGCGAGCATGTACGAGGCGGTTGTAAAGCGCGCTATGCAACTCGCAGGCTCAACTCCACTGATCCCGAAAAGCACACGTTAGCGACGCACCAACAATTATTCAAGCTCAGAGATGAGTATGCCGATTATTTTGAGACTTGGCGGTAACAAATTAAAGTTCGCTCAATGGTAGAGGGTGAACGACCATTCATGTCGAACTCTTATGGGGGACTGTTCAACCAACCGTTCATTCTGCTTCTTGTCTCACTCGCGGCCATAGCCGGAACTCTCTTCATGATACTAAGTTTCGTTTCAACAACTCAAATCGGGGAAGGGTTTGGTATGGGATTATTCATCGTGGTTGCAGGCCTCGTGTTCACAGGCTACGTGGTTGGTGTCATGGTTCTGTCCTTTCTCGCCGTTTTAGTACTCACTAGGTATTGGCAAAGGGCTCAAAAGAAGTAGGCACTGCCTATAAGCTGAAGAAGCGTTCAAATAGCATCCGAACCTGTTCCCCGCAAGTAACGGGAGCTATGCGTACAAGATGCCTGATGGATGGTCTCCTCCGAAGAGTGCAAAGATTTGGGGGCACCTGTTCAACGAGGTCGTCCGCGCAAATCACTGCATGATGTGCGCTGCATGCGTCGCATCTTGCCCGATTAACGTTCTAAACGTGAACGTGAACGAGGAACCAGTCATCAAAGGTCCCTGCGCCGCCTGCCAGGTATGCTACTATAGCTGTCCTCGACTAGAACTGCCGATCGACGAAATCGAATACTACCTCTTCGGCAGAACTCGAAAGCCTGAAGAAGAATCCTTAGGAATCTACAAGAACGTCTACTCAGCTCGAGCATTAGACGAGGAAATATGGCACGCCGGGCAAGACGGCGGAACCGTCATCGCCCTAATGACGCACGCGTTACAAATAGACATGATTAACTGCTTTGCCACCTCGGACTTCACAAATTCAAATTCAGTCTTTGTTCTCGGAAGCGGCATGGCACTCAAAACCGTCCCCGTCCTCGGAGATACTGCAGCAGATGTTCTTCGCACAGCGGGATCAAAATACACACACGGCGGAACACTCGGAGTCCTATCCGACGCAGCAGCGTCATACCCCGACGGCCGCGTTGGGTTAGTCGCATTGCCCTGTGAACTACAAGGACTTTGGCGCATGTACACCTCACTTCAAGGGACCGTGAAGTTCGGAGGATCATGGATTAGGGGCGGTCGTCCAGTACTGACTATTGGGCTGTTCTGTTCGAAAGTTTACACACACGAGCAACTCGTGACCCAATTCCTTCAGAAAGAGCACGGCATAGATCCAACCAAGATCACGAGAACCGTAATCAAAAGGAACCGCTTCAAAGTTTTCATCGGAGCAGATTGCGTCCTCGACGTTTCCACCAAGGACCTCGAAAAATTCATGAGCCACGCGTGCAACTACTGCATAGACTACGTTTCTGAACTGGCTGACATCTCAGTAGGAGCAGTCGGATCACAGGACGGTTGGACCACGGTTATTGTCCGTTCCGAACTTGGACAGAAATTGTTTGACAGCGCGGTGAGGGCGAAAGCGATTGAAGCCGTACCGATAGAAACGGTCAAACCTGGACTATCACTTGTTGTAAAGCTATGCAACAAGAAGAAACGTGAACGAAACGCGTACTACCTAAGACGCGGCCTACGAGAAGGATTTCTAGAGCAACGCAAGAAAGAACTCCTACAAATCAACCCTGCCCCAGAAACCAAATAGCGCGTAACGCAGTAACAATCCAAAGTCAGTGCGACGCTTAGGTTGCGCTCACTAGTTTCGTCTTAGCTTGGGCAGCGAGTTCTATAGTTGCCGTCTCCTTGCATATCTCTGGTGGAAGCCCGGAGAGACACAAGAGCGCGGAGATTATGTTTGCCTCGTCGTCTATTGTCTTTCTGATTTCGGATTCAATTTTCTTCAGTTCGGTCTCGGTCTGCCGAAATGTGTGTCCTATGAAGATTTTAGGTGTGAAACCTGATCCGATTTGCGTGAACCTGCCGCCAACAAGCAGAAACGGTATTTCCTCCGACGGGTTGAACTTTTGAATCAATTTCTCTTCCGTTTTCAAGAGTTTCTGAAGTGGTCTGAAATCGCGGTCTTTGATTTCGCGGGAAACGAATTCCACATGAGGGCTTGTGTATGTGGCCTGTGTAAAATCGTACGTCGGTAGGTTAAGGAATGGTTCGTCTCTAGCAGCGCTTATCGTTTGCTTAAGGCCTTCCCATTGTCCAAATTTTTGGAGGCTTCTAACTATGGCCCATCTTTCAGCGGCGCAGTAGGGGCAGTGTTCGGCACCCATGAAGAAGACGAAGACTTTGCCGCTTCGCTTCATTGTGTCCTTAGAGGCCTCGGTGAATTTGCCGAGAACCTTGGGCTGTTTGCTCATAGGTTGGGCGCGCCGCAATGGGATAGGGATGGTCATCATTTATTCCTACCTGTGGGTTTGGATAGAAACTAGCTAACTCTTACTCTGAACAAAGTTTCAGAAACCAAAACTTCGCACGGTAAACCGTCAGTAAACGGGGCTATCTAGAAAGAGTTACGTAATAGAACATAGATTATGTATTGAAATTGTCTTGACTCTGCTAACTAACCCGATTCATCCAGATATCACAGACCTCGTAGAACTAGTGCAGTTCACAGACACACCTGACCAAGCCCGAACAGCAGTAATGAAATACTTAGGCAAGTTCCCTGGGAAATGCCCCAGTCCTCGATGTTCCCATGACCTAGAACAGACTCCTTTCCTCTGCAGGCACTATCGGTTCCGTTGGCACACCCTTCAAATCGTGCAAGGGAAACTCAAGAATTCAGCGTCAAAAGGGTACGCTCTTTCCACTGAAAAAATCTGCAACGCGCTGCGGAGATGTGAAGATTCACGAAAGGAAGACTGTCACGAATGCGGAGCCTCTGAAAGAGCCGCTCGAGGAAAAATAGATGGTGTATTTTGCCATGGTTGCGGCTTCTTCATTGATTTCGGGCGGAAACAAATTGGTTACACTCAGGAATGGACTGTGTCAGAGCGTTCGAAAAATCCATTCTCATTCATAGTAGCGAACAAGTGCAATAACTGCGCACAATCGAATGTGAAGGCGAAGTTTGCGGACTACTTCTTCTGCTCGCAGTCATGCCTGAACGAATGGCTTTGTGAACCTAAAACTGTGCGGTAGAATCATGGATCGCTAACGTGCGGTCTCATTTTATGGGTGAATCCAGATTCAACAGCTGCCTACGTTTCGGCTGTTTTGTGTTGACGAAAGTGACTAACCAGTAAATACACAACTACAAGCAAGACGATTACTGGGACCGCGAACACTAAGAGGTTTTCGAATTTCAAAGTTAGGAATCCGATTTCGTTGAGTGGGCATACCTGACCTGGATCGCATGTGCCATATGCGAAGTAATTGTATAGGGCGTAAACCGTGTAGGCGAGGGATGCGAAGAATGAAATCGTGAACGCCCACGCGATAATCTTGAAGTTTCTATAAAAGAATCGGGCGAGCGTTGGGAACCGAAGGAGTTTAGCAGTTACCTTTCCTTTGATTTTCTGCTCAAGCTGAACGTCGCAGGGACTGAAAGTCAGATTCTTGAACACACACCTCATCGCTTCCCGAGACAGGCGCTTGTACTTTGCCGAACCAAGGCTCATTACAGAGAAGACCACCATTGCCACGATGCAAAGGACCATACCCTAATCTTCCTGACTCGGTTATTCTTTTGTTATCTCAAAAATCGAGGGTTTGGATTGAGTATATTGGTGCTGGCTGCTTTCCAGATCTGCTACCTACGTTGCCAATTATTGACTCGTCCAACTCCAGTTAACGATTAGAGTCCTCGTTTTGCAACGGGGTCGATACACTTACGTCTAGCATTGACGGGCTTAGCGGCGAGGAGACGGCGCGTATTGAAGATTGCAGTCTTCGGTTCCGGCTTAATGGGTTACACGGTGGCCCGAGACCTAGTGAAGTCGAAAAACGTTGATGAGGTTATGGTTTGTGACGTCGATCGAAATCGACTCAAAACCTTAGCCCATGCCGAACACTCACCCAAACTCTCCGTAAAAGCTCACGATGTCCGACGACAGAGTAAGACAGTTCAGTTGCTGAAACACTTCGATGTAGGAGTTGGGGCGCTTCCTCACGCATTTAGCGAATATGCTATACTTTCCACCATAAAGGCTGGCGTGGATTGGGTTGACCTAATCTTTGGATGGAGATTTGGCGCGAGTAAAATCGATGCTGCAGCTAAAAAGAAAGGTATAACGATTGTTCCAGCTTGCGGTTTAGCACCAGGGCTAACAAACATACTCGCGATGGTCGGAGCTGAAAAACTTGACAAAGTCGAGGAGGTTCACATCAAAGTTGGAGGAATCCCTGAAAAACCAAAACCACCACTCAACTACCGCATCGTGTTCTCATTTGAGGCCGTACTAGAGGAATATTTGCGAGACGCCAGAATCATAAAACACGGAAAAGTAACAGATGTGCCAGCCCTATCCGGACTAGAGACATTATCCTTTCCTCACCCAATCGGTAAATGCGAATGCTTCTACACCGACGGCCTCTCAACCCTGGTTCAAACCATGAGAAAAGTTCCTGAGATGGATGAAAAGACAATTCGCTGGCCGGGCCACGTAGCCGAGTTGAAGACACTCATAGACTGTGGGTTACTCAACACAACCCCCATAGAATATGCTGGTGAGCACATCGTTCCGAGGAATTTCGTTTCTAAAATGTTGTCCGAAAGACTCACACTCGGTAAGGATAGGGACCTGACACTCCTAAGGGTGGACGTTACGGGAAAGAAGGGGAGTGGACGGGTTCATCGACGCTACGAAATGATTGATCATTATGACGTTAGACAAGACACAACATCTATGGCAAGAACCACCGCATACCCATGCGCCATAGCTGCGCAGATTGTCGGGTCAGGCAAAATCACCACCAAAGGACTCTGCCCACCAGAGGTAGCGATCCGAAATGAGCTTCGTGAAGAATTCCTAGCCTACCTAAAAGACAGAGACCTGAGAATAACTTCAAAAATCATGTAAAGACCTTGTAATTACTTCCGTCCATCTCACGCAGGCTACTCGAACCCTGAATTAATAATCACCAATGGTAAACGTGAGGCTGTCTTATATCGAAAATTCCAACCCAAGCATAACGAATCGTCGCGAGTATCGATTGGGTAGTTGGTTGTGGTGCAGCAAATATTTCGATCAGACACGGTCAAGGACGTAATGACCGGATGGGTCGTAAACGTTGCCCCAACTGATTCACTACTAAAAGCTCGAAACTTGATGACCGAAAACCGCGTATCACAACTAGTAGTAATCGACCAGCGCAAGAGGCCTATAGGACTTGTATCAAAACGAGACATCGCTCGTTTCCTACTTGAGGACACAACAAGCCGTACTCTCGAGGAAATACTCGTATCCGATGCTTCAACAAAATCGATTCCAACAATAAGGGCGGAAATGCCCGTCTTTAATGCCGCACGAATGTTTGACACCGAGAATTTGACGTACACCGTAGTCTCAAACGAGAATCCACTGCTGGGGATACTAACAGAAACGGATCTCTGCCATTACTTTGCACAGAAATTTCCTGGAAAATTCAAAGTCATTGACTTCATGAAGAGTGATTTCATATTCGCTAAGAGCAGCTACTCAATAGTCCATGTCGCGAACGCCATCGTATTTCGGCAACCGAGCGTTCCGGTCATAGATGAGGAGCTAGTAGGCATTGTGACTCTATCTGATTTGCTCTCAATCAGTGAGAAGATCCCCAAGGCAACGCATGGACGCCTAAACGTGACAGCGCCCGATGACATGGCCCTAGTTACGACCAAGGATCTTATGACACGCAACCCTATTACAACTCACGTGAATACGGACTTAGCGCAAGCCGCGCAGACAATAATCAACAAAGGAATACGCAGTATGCCTGTTATTGACTCCGATTCAAAAGTGATTGGACTAATAACGAAACGCGGCGTCGTAAAAGCACTTGGACAAGTCAGAAGTAACGTCGTTCTCGAAGCTTGAACTGCCCAAATCAGCACCCTCATTGTGAAATTTTCATTGCTGACTTGCCACATTTAACAAATATCGAACGCGAAATGTGTGTATGAACGAGAGACATTCGTCATTTGAACCTGATAGACTTCCTGTTCACGGTCGTTATCGTCACTGCTTCAGGCGCTCTTGCACCTGGCCCACTTTTCTTTGGCTTGCTCATGCACGGGTCGAGAGATGGGGCTCGAGCAGGGTTTTCGTGTGCTATCGGCCACACCATGGTTGAGTTTCCTTTGGTAATTGCACTCGCCTTGGGGCTTCTGGCCGCAGCAAATCAACCCGTCATTAAGGAAGTGATAGGCCTCATAGGAGGCGTCGGGTTGATTGGATTTGGGATCCTGCAGGTATTCGATACTATTAGAAACAAACCTGAGTTTGGAACCGCGTCTGAGAAGAGAAGATTGCCTAGAAACTCCATTATCCTTGGCCTTGCACTTACGGGCCTCAACCCATACTTCATTCTGTGGTGGTTGACGATAGGCTCGATCCTAATTGTACAGGCGCTAGCTTTTGCCGCTATTATTGGTGTACTAGCGATGTACGTATTCCACGTGTGGATGGATTATGCTTACTTGACAACAATCGCGCACTTAGGACAGAAAGGAAAAAGAGTCGTGGGATCACGTTACTATAGACTCGTACTTGTAGCGTTCGGACTAGTGCTGATTTACTATGGTTCAACCTTCATACTAAACGCGATAAAGGCCTAACACGGCCCCAAGTTTGAAGTTGAACACTCGTCTCGAATTCTTGCTGTACTCATTTTGATGTACGTGATTTCGGGACAAAAAATGGGATTGGATTGGCGTTGCCACTATCACGAATGATGCTGGGGCGTTAGTGGTGGTGACAATAGTTGTTTGATGTGTTGCAATTGTTGTGGTAGTAGTTGTAGTACCCCCCGTTGTAGAAGTACCAACTGTTGTGGTAATAGTAGTAGCCGTTGTGGTACTGATTGTTGTAGGGATTGTAGTAGCTGTAGCTTGGATAGTAAGAGTAGGTGGGATATGTTGGGTAATTTGGTTGTGTCGGATAGGTTGGATAGTTTTGGTAACCATTCTGGTAGTAGCTTGATCCGAGCACGAAAGTTGCTGACGCCGTGGTTAGAAGACTGCCAGTATAGTAGTACGGTGATGGGTAATTTGACTGAGAACTGTAGATTGAGACGGTGAATTGAATCGTGTGTGACTCTGAAGAGGCTGGTAAGCTGAACTGTAGTTGTCCATTGAAGGTGTTAGCGGCGTATGTGGGGCTTAGGACCGTGTTTGCTGTTCCAATGTTGGTATTGTAAGTCGTGTCGTACGCCGTCCCTACCACGTTAAGCTGTCCTGTATAGAACGAACATGTAGCCGAGATGGGTAATGCAACCTGAATTGTTGATCCGTAGTATTGCTGCAGTGAAGTTGTTGGATAACTGAGTTGTGCCGTGCAGGGATCAGCCAACACGACACTACTGTTTACGGCGACCACTGCGAGAAGTAAGGCGAGAATAAGTGTTGCGTAAGTGCTTTTCCTGTGGAGATTTTGTTTCTTATAGATCATCGTCTTCCACTTCTAACTTTGATCAACGCGGAGGCGGAGGAGGCGGCGGCACTGGCATTAGTGCATAGCGTGGTTGTCTCCTTGCATAGACGAGAAGACCGACTGTAGCAATTATGACCGTTGCCACAATGGCGAAGATGGCAACGTAAGCAAAGAGCGAGGGTGTGTTCGGGTTTTGGTTTTGATAGTGTGATGTGGCGTCATTATGGTGGTGGGACCATTGAGGCGTTTGGGATAGTTGGCCTGGGTAATAGTTCGAAGGAGCTTGGAGAGGGCTTTGGTATGGTGTTGGGTTTTGGTAATTATACGGATACGTGTTGGGTGCTTGGGTTACAGTAGTGGTAACGATTTGTTGCGGTATCTGCTGAGGTTCTGGTTCGGCACCGATTTGAACTGTTTCGCTTGTTCCAGTAATTAGGTTTCCATATTGACCGTTGTAGATAGATACTGAGATTTGCACAGGCTGTCCTTGCTCGGTGGGTGGGAGACTGAAGGTTAGTTGGCCGTTGTATGTTACGCCTCCGTCCGGAGAGGATAGTGTCGTGCTAACTGTTCCTAATCCTGCGCCAGAAGTAACATCTACCGCGTTACCGGTTGCGTACAGTTGAGTTCCATAGTTCGTTGAGCAGGTAGCCGAAATTGGTACAACTACAGGGTTATTGGCGTTGTCGTAAACTGGAGACACTGATGGGTAGCTGAGTGTAGCTACACATGGATCGGCCGCGACAAATCCTTGGATCGAAGCGATCGCGAGCACGCAGAGCGATATGGTTAGTATTCCTATGAGGTACCCGTTTGACTTCATTCGTACTTCACTTCCAATTTTCATTGTACCAACGACGCTCTGTAGTTGCGTATATATTCAGAATGGACGATTCATCCGCGAGGGACCGCGTTTCGCTACGCGTTCCACACGTTCTGAGCCTACTGCTAGTCGACGGTTATGGTTCGGCTAGTTGGGCTAAGCGTGTTTTTTCTTCGCACCAATCGTGATGCTTCCGTAGGCGGATTAGCGTGTAGGGATCATTCGCTAGTAGGTCCAGTAGGATTATGTAGTATTCCGCGCATTCCTCGCACAGAATATCTTCCTTGCATGAGGTTTTCTGCAAACTTCACACATGAGATCAGACATGAGGGGGAATGAGGTAATTAGTGGACTGAGAGAAATAACCACTTTGGATTTTCGTCCATACTATTAGAGGAAAAAGTACCCTCCTCACAGAGACCTCGACTGCGGACCGTTATTTCCGATGAAAGTGGCCGATCGTAGTCGTGGGCTTAGGATGCACTATTCGCTTCAAGTCATTTAAGTGCCCGATTGGAGCTGCCAACAGAAGTACGGTTGAAGGTCCTGCTGATTTTTCTAAGTCTATTGAAGAGCTCGCTTTGGTTATTGAGAGCTTGGAATCCTTAGCCAACACTCCCGCCTCATGCCATATTCCCCTAGACCCGGCCGGAATCATCTCATGGACAAACGTGCAATGTTGCAATTTGGAAACATCGTTTGTATCAGCAATAAGTCGATCCCGTTCGCCCTCTAGGACTTCACCTTTGACACGGGGTTCGCCGACTGCTACAAGCTCATCTCCTAGTCTGCACCGTCCAATCTTAAGCTGAGACATAGCAAGATAGCCGAGCACAGTCACTCCAACTCCTGTTTGACTCACGCTGACGTTCTTTTCTGAGCTAGAGGTGATCGGTAATCGACCGTAACCTGCGTAACGAACCTCGTCCATAATGCCACGTAGGATACGATTACCTGTTGGTTTTGGCTCCACGGCCAATGCCGCGACGATGCTTATGGGTTCGGCACCGACTGAGAGAAGCTCCATTAACGCAACCCTCGCCGTCATCTTCCCCACGATACGTGAACTCGCCTTCACATTGTCGTTACTCTTTGAACCAATTCCTCCCGCCGCGTCGCAAGCTTCAACGAGAACTCTCCCTCCGCCTATTCTTAGAAGTAAGAGGTCCCGGTTAGTGTGAATCATTCGAACAATAGGGTTCCTCATGGCTTCAATCTTCTTCTGACGGCAAGGTACACTAGAGTTCCGAAAGCACCGTCTAAGCAGGCTGCGAGAAATAGAGTTGGAGCAAAAAGAATGGTTGCACCCACCCCGTAGACAGGGATCGCTAGCACGACTAGTCCAGTATTTATGGCGATGCCCGCAGCAACTGCAGGCAGAAAATGCCATTTGCGATTTACGAAACCAACAACCCAACCCGCCACTGCAAGCCCCAATGCGATTGGGGCATGAAGGATCCCAAGTGGTAGCCCATTGACGAGCGCCGTTGCAACATGTCCGAGCCCAGTAACACAAAAACCGTCAACTGGTCCAAAATACAAGGCGACAAAGAAGCCCGGCGCTGAATCAAGCGCAACGCTCGGAACAAGACTAGGAAGAGGATGAATGAAGGAGCCAACAACCGACAACGCTGAGAAGGCAGCAATCCTCGCGACCTGATATGCACGCGGAACTCTCTTTGAATTGGACTGCGTAGCAGTGGAAGACAAAAGCAGAGGTCACTCTCCAACGTCTATGATCTTTTTCTAGCCACGTCAAGTTCCTGATGAGTGTTAACGTTCAAAATCAAATCTTGAGAGCTTACCACTAACACTTCCTGGTCTAATTCTCCTTCGTCAATTCTCCGGCCGTCAATCAAGTTGATTCCAACGGCTGAAA
>DATIYC010000004.1:0-29879 GCA_035517955.1 Candidatus Acidiferrales bacterium
TTGGGGTTCGATATTGACGAGCCCGAAGATCTCAAGCGACTCTTACGTTGTCGGCTGAGAGGTGAGACAGGTAGGTTTCTGCGGGACGAGAGTAGGAAGCATAGTGTTAGGTCGGTGTCGGAGAGTCGTGGTTGAAGTAACTGTCACATTTTTAGCAATTACATTTTTGGCTGCGGTTTTAGCCGGATTCTTCGGTGGGCTCTTCGGAATCGGTGGTGGGGCAATAATCGTCCCATTTCTTGCCCTATTCATGGGTGTGCCAATTCACGAAGCTATAGCCATCAGCCTCGTATCTGTGATTGCCACATCGAACGCCGGAGGGTCGTCATATCTGGAGCAGAAAATAACGAACGTCAAACTCGCAATGTACCTAGAGGTAGCAACCACTGCAGGAGCGTTGACTGGTAGCGTCATTACGCTTCTGTTACAGAGCTGGGTTTTGTTCATGATCTTTGGCGTGCTACTTTCGTACGTGGCATTCAGCTCTTTCAAATCACGAGCAAGCGACGAACGTCGTATCATACAGAACAAATTTGCAGATGTGAGGCAGGATGGCCTCTCGAAATATCTCGGACTTGCTGGCTCCTACTTCGATGTCTCACAGAATAAACAGGTGGAATACCGCGTCAAGGGTGCATCAAAAGGGGCTGTAATCTCAAGTTTCGCTGGAGTTACTGCTGGACTGTTGGGAGTTGGTGGAGGAATCATCAAAGTCGCGGCGATGAACATGTTCATGAATGTTCCGCTAAAAGTCGCAGTGGGCACGAGCAAATTCATGATAGGCGTAACGGCAGCAGTTGGTGCGCTACTGTTTTTCATCGCTGGCGTTGTGGATGTCTACGTTCTGGCTCCTATTGCCCTCGGGACGACGGTAGGCGCGACGTTGGGTACTTTGATCATGAACAGGCTGCGAAGTTACGTATTGAAAATCAGCTTCGGGGTTCTGGTTACTTATTTGGCGTACACTATGTTCGCTGAGGGATTGGCGGTAGCGTTCAAAATCACGCTGCCCATGCTGGGACTATGATGTTCGATCTGAACAAGGCAATGTACCGTGTACTCCTCGTAGGCATGGCCTCGAGCACTTTGCTCTACGTGTTTGGCCTACTTCTGTTCTTCGTACAAAACGCGAACCCTATGCAAACTGGAATAAGTAATTACTCAAATCCAGGCGAGCTTATCCAACAACTGTCAGATCTTCGTGCAGCGGCTATCCTCACGTTTGCGACTATTGTTCTCATAGCTACACCCATAACCCGAGTATTGCTATCCGTGGCGGTCTTCGCTGTCAACCGCGACCGCAAATTTGTTCTCATAACAGGCGCCGTGGTCTTGATTCTGTTGTTGAGCATTATTCTGGGATATTTCTGGAATCTTAGTATAGACTAGTCGTTTCGATGGTTTCGTTAATCAAAGTTTAATTGCACGAGCAAAATCAACGGAAGCAAAAGGAGTGGCTGATAATGTCAGGTGCTCGTGAGAAGAGGCGAAAGCGAGAGTCACCTATGCCTGCCGCGAGTGCAGGGTTGCTTCGCTTCTTCGAAGAGGAGACTCCGGGAATCAAGGTAAGACCCGAAGTCGTCATAATGTTCTCCATCGGCCTCGTAGCCGTCAGCCTCTTCATGTACCTAACTTTCAAGTGACAGCATTTTTTTTGTAACTCAGCCCTCTACGGGTTGTGGTAACTAGAGTCTTGAACCCGTTTTCGCATTAGAGACTGAAACATTGCATGGAGCTATTTTCTTCGAAACATTTTGAATGAGTGACGTGTATACACAATCCTCATACGACGATGCATATACACACGAGCGGTCAATCATTGAGGTTGTACGTTAGATACCCGCAAAGAAAATTCATGCCGGTCGGAGACTTCGACTGAAAAACTGGTAAGGCTAGTAAAGAACGCAATCAATGAAGAGGCGGGTGGACGGGGCTATTACGGTATCCCTGAGTTGCTAAAGGAACGAGCTGGCAAACTAGATTCAACGCGGAAAACGAAGAAACATCAACAGATAGCTAAAAAGTACGGATACAATTTCACCTGACAACCCGAAGAAGCCCGTAACAAACTTCTACGAATGAGTCTAAAGAAAGCTGAGGAAGAATTCAAGAGGGCATGCAAACATAATTCAACTTGGCTAGTTAAAACCGGAAAGAACAGTTCACCTGACATTAACGACTAGACTGATCTATTCTATGTCGTAGTCTGGTAAGTCATAGCCGAATTTGTCAACGAAATCCAACCCATAGTTCTGAAACAGGCGCTTGGCGACGGCATTCCCAATCGTTATAGTTCCAGTTATGCTGAATAAGTCTTCCATAACGCTCATGACAGTATTCGGTCGATATGGAATTTCCTCAATAGCAATGCTGTGACATTCTTTGACATGCGAATGTATCGTATCTATGACCGCGGATCCTAGCAATACGGTGAGTACCGAGCCAAGCGCAGTTGCCATTTCCCTATTGAAGTCCTTGACGGGCCATAAAGGGGGCCCATTCAAAGGAGACTGTTGAGCAAAGGTTCGGTCTTAAATTTCACTTCTGGCGATCAGTCCAACAAACAATATTCATTCTATCAGTAAGGCCTAACCTTGAAAGAACTTGTCCCAGTTTCACTTCGCATGAGCTTGGAACAATAATGTGGAATATGGCGGGTTCACTCTTACCTTCTTTCGGTGTCGCCGTGAAGTTTGAGAAGTCTTGAAAACGCTCCATTGTCTCCTGCGAATCAAGCTCGTTACAACACTTGGCTTCCCCAATAACTAACAGCCCCTCGTTGTTCATGGCTATGATGTCTGGCGCATGACGACCGATCTTGTATGGTGCATCAAACCCCACAAAAGCCGCCTTGACAATTTTCAAGCCACCATCTTCAAACCTGTCAATCAAGTCCATTATCAGGTTTTGATGCTCGTACCTTTCTGCTGCTTGGGATGAAGTTCCCAAACGAGAACACTTCGGTAACTAATCCTTCTTCGAATAGGCGCTTAAGGCTTTGCAGTTTTACAGCTCGCATCTCGAATTAAGGTAAGCCACCTATTCCCTTTCAACGATGATTAGTTGAGCTCTAGAACAGCAATTTTATCCTGGGATCTATCCAACCACGGGCAATTATATACGCAGGCGTCAACAGCCGATTGTTGGGTTATCTGAGTTTCAAAAAACGCGACATTACTATGAGGCTCAGTAAGAAATGCGGAAAATCCCAACAACAGATGTCATCAAAGCGCTGAAAAATCGGGCGGTCAGGTTGAACATCGTAAAGTTTGTGGAGACCCTAATTCGGAAGAACCAAATCGGACGGCCGGGGTAGGCTGTTATTACAGGACTAGCAAGTTCTGTATACTTTCCTGTACGTCTGGCTAATTCAGCAACGCCCGAAGTCGAACAATTTGGTTTGTGCTATGAGTGGTAATGGGCCGGCCCTGATACCAAGTCTTCTACCAATTTGATCCGATAAGCTCTCAGCATGCCCTGTGAAAATGTACACGCTTTTGGGGTTGACAGCGGCTACAAATTCCATCAACTGATCGTAATCTGCATGACTGCTTAATGGAAACGAGGCGAAGCTTCGATAGGCTTGCCTAAGAGCCCAACCGGTTGCAACCGCCCTTGACGCGTTCCGGGGCATATGGTTCTCTCCGGATGTTGTGACGTAGACGCACCCGGCAGACTTTAGGATCGATTTGCCGTCCGTCGTTGATGCGTCGAGGTATTCTAGTCGAAGACCGTTCTCGTTATGGGCGCTATTGGCGCGTGCGATGCCAGGTGCACATACCACGGGAAGCTTCGTGTAGACATTAAACAAGCGCACAATATCCTGCGGCTTTCCAGACGAGTACACTTGAAAGGTTGGCAATTTACCCTCATTTATCTCTGTCATCGTCCACCGGACAATGTCCGCATATATTGTGCTACGCCTCGGGAAGACGTACGAAGGATGGCCATACGTCGCTTCGATGATTAAGTAATCACAGGGCTCATGCTCTGCTGCTGAAGTCGTCAACGTGTCGACGCAGTTTATGTCGCCCGTGTATATTGCCGAGAAGTTGGGTGTGAAAAATTGATACTGACAAGAGCCTACCATGTGCCCAGCATTTAGGGCCTTCACCTCAGTATCATCAATCCTTGTTTTGTCGCCAACTTTCATCGTGTGTGCGTTTTTCACTTCGCGTTTGGAAAGTGATTCGTAGATGCGCAGGGTTTCCAGCGTGGAATGTTTTTGTGCTTTGGTGGAGAAGCCATGGGTGTGATCGGAGTGGGCGTGGGTGATGAACACGTTCCAATCTTCTCCGAAATTCTTGCCGGAAATCGGATCGAATACAAGGCGAGATGATCCTCCGTCAATTACTACGCCATTGTTCCATCCGATCGGCTCATGAACCAAGGTCAGTTACCTGTAGCGAATTTCTCATGTCTTCAATGTCGCACTTTCCTGCGCGACCGCATATTGTCCATACTTAATCGCAGTAAGTTCGCGACGGCTCAATTTGCGCTTCTTTACTTTATCAGGGTGTGAGGAGACTATTGCGCTGTTTCCGAATGGATCTTTGATCCTGAGGGTGAAGTGGGGTTTTGAGTCTCTGGCGCTTCGAATTCTTTTCAGCATTTTTTCTCCCCTTTTCAACCGCTTTCCCTTCGCCGTGCTCAACATGAAAATCAGTGCGTCCTCTATCTTCATCAGCAATCCCTCGACATTTGTTATGCATCCCTCGCTGTATGGGCCTGGAGTTATTGACGCCCCAAACTCAGGAATCGAAACCGTCGCGGTCCCCGACTTGATCACCCGTAAGTTAAGGTCGGTGAGAGAGTTGATTCGGGCGGTTAGGGCGATTGGTTCGCGTTCAGTTAGTGTGATGACGTCCGTATGACGATACCCGCATTTGCTGCAGGTCGAGACGCTAATGAGAACTGCGCCGAAGTGTTCGACTTCATACTCATTCTGGCTAGTGACGATGCCTTCGGTGTCGCAGCTTGGACACTGTTGGGCGTAAGTCGTTTCCATTTGCGAGGTCAACCTGTCTACGCGTAGGTTGGATATGAAGCTTGGAGGAGTATGAATGGACCAGAGTTGCTCTATGGCGTGAAGAGTTCAGAGACCAATCCGAGAAGACTGTTGCGAGATGTGTGGTTATCGTCGATCATCGGGTTGTAGGCAACCAAATCGAAGACTCTCAGTTTTCCTGTCCCTTGAACACCGTTCTCAATCCAGCCAAAGCGCCAACTATCAACTAGCAGCCTCCACTGAGGCAAAACACGAAATCCTCATGTCCAACTTTGCTCGTCGCTTCTCTCGCTGCCCCAGTGTTCTGCACGAATTGAGGAAAGTTCCTTAGACTACTTGGACCCGTGTCTGCAGTGATTTCAGCAATATTTGCGTCGCCGAGATCCGTGAAAGAACTTGCACTTCGTCCGAGAATCTTGGAGATTCCCGCTTCTCGAAAAACGTGAACGGCTAAAGCCATATCGCGATATGCGGATAGACTGTAGATCGGCAACCAACCAAGCTCAGATTTCTCACAAAATCGCCCCGGCTTTACTCGGTAATTTCACTGCTAATATATTGGGAGAAATTCTTGCGGCTTTCACGTTGTGTTTCGACGGAGTGTTCAAGTCAAGCTAAGAAATGCCATATGTCTTTGACTGATTTCTGTTATTTTCAGTCACCTCCCAAGCCTATATGCAACTGTTTGTGTATATTGCTTGGTGACTGATGGAAAAAATCGAGGGCCACATCTGCCCAAGATGCGGGCAAGAAAAATTGGATGTCTACTACGAGGAGGGCTCGGATCTTCAGCTAGGCGCCCGTTGCGAGGAATGCGGGCTGAAAGGGTTCTTCATGAATGGTAAACTCGTGCCTTTAGCTACCACTTAGTGACCGAGCTCACAAAATCGTGTCGTTTCATTACTCGTTGTCATGGACGAATGCTGCATAATCCTGAAAAGCGCGGTTGGCGGTGCTAGGGCCAAAAGGATTGGCCTGATTGGCACCACCTTTCTGGTTTTTCGGCTTCTCTTCACTGATGGAGTTTATTGCCTCAGTGATTGCCATCGCCGTGGCCTATCAGGCTCTGAGAGGCTATAATCTCTCTAAGGAGCGAACGCTGCTCTACCTCAATCTGAGTTTCGTTTTAATTGGAGCTGGATTACTTGTCGATGGTCTCTCCGATCTAATCGTTCTGCTCGCGCGTGGTGAACGTGGTTTTCTCTTCGTTTTCAATCTGGGCTACACGATCAATTTCCTTGCGCAACTTCTCGCCTACGGACTACTTGTATTCGCGTACCTCTACCAAACCAGAAGCCCAAGCAGCATAGCCCTTGCTGCTCTACCCGTCATGTTCATTCAACGCAATACACTCACGGAACTCATTCTGATATTCCTACTCGTCTACGTTGCTACCCAGACAGCAATGAATTATAGCGCTAACAAGAACGTGAATGCGCTGCTTGTTTTCGGAGCATTCGCATCTCTGTCAATTGCGCATCTCTTCTTTCTACTCTACATCCTGATTCCTACCTTCTTTCCACTCGCTCACATAGCCCAACTCTTTGGTTTTCTTTTACTGCTAGCCATGTTGCTTAGGGTGAATCAGCCCGCATGATCCCCAGCGGGCAACCTCAACCTCAAAAGGCCACTGCAAAGTATCGATCACAGTTCCGAATTTATGTTGACATAATGCATGTGATTCAACGTGAGAATAACGAAGCCAAACCAACTCGAATTCTCTACGGAGCAAACCTGTCCCACGATCGACTCATAAAATATCTCGATGAATTGAAAGCCCTAGGCGTAATCCAAGAGACTGGCACCGATGACAAGGTATACAGCCTAACTCAGAAGGGAATCGAGTTCATGAACAATTTCAGAAAAGTTGAATCCTTCGCATCAGCATTCGGATTCAAGATTTAGCACGCAGTTCAGTAATTCGCAAGTTGTATCAGCAAGATAAAAGCCAAAAAAGCCGAATCTTTCCTATTCACTCCGTTTGAGCAATCCATGCCACGCTACTCACACGTCCATCAGGTTAAAGAAACTAAAATCGTGAAGCCAGACTGGGTGCGTGTGAAATATCCAACGGGCGAGAGCTATGAGAAAATCAAAACAGTGTTACGCGGTCACAATCTGCACACCGTATGCGAGGAGGCACACTGCCCTAATGTCGCAGAGTGCTGGGGAGGCGGCACTGCCACGTTCATGCTTATGGGCGATACGTGTACTCGCGGTTGCCGATTCTGCATGGTTCGTAGCGGAAACCCTCACGGTATCTTAGACGTTTTTGAGCCTCTGAAAGTGGCGCAGACTATAGCGGACTTAGGTCTGAGGTATGTTGTGATAACCTCAGTCGATAGGGACGATCTCCCTGATGGAGGTGCTGGACACTTTGCGTCGACTATCAGAGCCATCAAGCAACGTGACCCCAACGTGATCATTGAAGTTCTCATACCAGACTTTCAAGGGAATATGAACGACATTAGAACAGTAGCGGATGCGGGCCCAGAAGTAATCGCCCATAACATCGAAACCACTGAAAC
This sequence comes from Candidatus Acidiferrales bacterium, assembly GCA_035517955.1. Classification (GTDB taxonomy): domain Archaea; phylum Thermoproteota; class Bathyarchaeia; order 40CM-2-53-6; family 40CM-2-53-6; genus FEN-987. Next base: position 7,537 of record DATIYC010000004.1, read on the forward strand.
ACTGACACCAAAGGCCAGAGACCCAAGAGCAACATACGAACAATCACTCAGAGTTCTGAAATCAATTAAAGACATTCACCCCAAAGTCTACTCTAAATCGTCGATAATGCTTGGACTAGGCGAGACTGAGGAGGATCTCAAGCAGACTATGGAGGATCTGCGAGAGGTTCACGTTGATATTCTTACACTCGGTCAATACCTGCGCCCATCGAAGGGGCACATTCCTGTGACGGATTACGTTACCCCTGATAAATTTGAATACTTCAAGAAAATGGCTGAAGGTACGGGCTTTCTCTACGTCGCCTCCGGTCCGTTCGTACGCAGTTCATACAGGGCAGGAGAGTTCTTCCTAGAGGCGCTAATTCGCAAACAGAAACTATCAAGCACCAATTAACCGTTAACAGACCAAAGTAACGTGCCGTAGCACTGAGCTTGTTGAAAGGGGAAGATTTACAAGCCATAGTCTCGCCTTTTTCGTTCGTTCCGCGTGATCTTATCCTTGGCTCTTGAGCTACTCCAGGTCATCAAGCCTACTGGCGAATACGTAGAAAGTATGGAACCTGAAATCTCCGAAGAAGAATTACAACGGCTTTACAAAATCATGCTTCTGACTAGGAGTCTGGACATTCGGGGAGTCCAACTTCAGCGACAGGGACGAATCGGATTCTTCATTAGTGGTCTGGGGCAGGAAGCCGCACAAATCGGAAGTGCCTATGCTCTCCAACCAGAGGATTGGATTTTACCGGCATATCGAGAAGTAGGAGCAATGCTCGTTCGTGGAATCACATTAACCCAGTTAATGGATCATTACTTTGCGAATGCGGAAGATATTCAGAATGGCCGGCAGCTTACGAACCTCTTCGGCGTTAGGGCTGTAAACTACGTCACGGGCTCCGCCCCGTTAGCAACACAAATTCCCCACGCCGTTGGCGTCGCACTCGGAGCTAAACTCCGAAGAGATCCTATCGTGGCGCTGACTTATTTTGGGGACGGGGCGACATCGGAGAACGATTTTCATACAGGCATGAACTTTGCTGGTGTCTTCAAAACTCCAACTGTGTTCTTCTGTCAAAACAACCAGTGGGCAATCTCAGTGCCGGTTAGCAAACAGACGGCCTCTGAAAGCATCGCCATCAAAGCACAAGCCTACGGATTCGAGGGTGTTCGAGTCGACGGAAATGACATCCTAGCAGTCTACCGCACGACGAGGGAGGCAGTTGACAAGGCCCGAAAGGGAGGAGGCCCAACTTTGATTGAAGCGGTGACCTACCGCATGGGTCCACATTCATCCTCTGACGATCCGAAAAGGTACAGAACGGAACAAGAACTCGCTGAATGGCAGAGACGAGATCCACTTACGAGATTTCGGAAATACCTTGAGAAAAAAGGAATGTGGAACGAAACCTCGGAAAAACAGGCGCAAGACGAAGCGAGCCGTCAACTTGACGAGGCCGTAAAACACGCGGAGAAATTGCCGCGCCCAACCATCGAAACATTGTTCTCTGATGTCTACGAGCACATGCCTTGGAATCTCGAGGAGCAGCTACGTCAACTCAAAACAGAGAAGCAGGGAGGGACGCAATGATTGCCCGTTCTCAGCATGATTCAAGCGATAAACCGCACCCTCCGAGACGAAATGAAAAGAAACGACAAAATCGTTGTCCTTGGGGAAGATGTAGGCGTTAACGGTGGCGTCTTTCGCGCAACCGAAGGTTTGATTCAGGAATTTGGCCCCAACCGGGTGCTAGATACGCCCCTAGCAGAGTCCGGGATAATCGGCGTATCCATCGGTATGGCGCTATATGGCCTAAGGCCGGTCCCCGAAATTCAATTCATGGATTTCGTTTACCCGGGGTTTGATCAGATTCAAAGTGAGCTTTCAAAGTTCAGGTATCGCTCTGGTGGGCAATTTATTGTCCCTGTTGTGATTAGGATGCCGTACGGCGGCGGAATTAAGGGAAGCCACTACCACTCTCAAAGTACCGAGGCCTTCTTCGCCCATACCCCGGGTCTCAAAGTAGTGATTCCGGGCACACCATACGATGCTAAGGGCCTATTGACCTCAGCTTTGCGTGAAGAAGACCCCGTCATGTTTCTTGAGCCGAAGAAAATCTACAGAACCGTTCGCGGCGAAGTTCCTGAAGACGACTTTACGGTGCCAATAGGCAAGGCCAACGTTTCAAGAGAGGGCAGTGACGTGGTCGTTTTCGCGTACGGGGCAATGTTACACGTCGCCTTGGAGGCAGCAGAACTGGCATCAGCCAAGGGAATCAATGTAGAAGTGGTTGATCTTAGAACCCTAATCCCATTCGACATAGAGACAATTATGAGTTCGGTCAAGAAGACTGGAAGAGTCGTGATCCTGCACGAAGCTTGCAAAACTTGCGGGTTCGGCGCAGAGATAGCTGCTCAAATTGCCGAACGAGGCATACTTCACTTAAAGTCACCCATCGTGCGAGTTGCAGGTTTCGACGTTCCATTTCCCTACGTCCTCGAAGACGACTACATGCCAAATGCATCCAGGGTTCTATCCGCTATCGAAAAAGTGCACAACTTCTGAACACGCACGCACACCCAGTTGAAACAAAATGGTTTACGAGTTTCGTCTTCCCGACGTCGGCGAAGGCATAGCTGAAGGAGAAGTCGTAAAGTGGTTAGTGAAAGAAGGCACTGAGGTAAACGAAAATCAACCACTCGTCGAAATCATGACCGACAAAGTTAACGTCGAAATACCCTCCCCCAAGCGAGGTACCATCCTGAAACTAATGGCCAAGGAAGGCCAAGTAGTGAAGGTGGGTGAAGTCTTACTAGCTATTGGGGAAAAGAGCGAACAAAGCACGCAATCCACCGTCCCCCAGATTGCTCAAACACCTCAGACAAAACCACTTCCTAAGTCCGTGTCGAAAGAAGTTTCCGTAACCGTCTCCTCCGAGGTCAAGTTCCCGGAGAAACCTCACGAAGTTCTAGCCACTCCCGCGACACGAAAGTTCGCCAGAGATCTCGGCGTAGACATATTGCTTGTCCAAGCAACCGGTGCCGGTGGACGAATTACGGAGCAGGACGTTCAACGATTCAAACAGTTAGGAAGAACCACGGCCCAAGTCGCAGTCCAAGTAACCACGCCCCGAGGCAGTGAAGAACGAATTGAGTTTCGCGGAATTCGACGAAAAATTGCAGAACACATGATGAAGTCGAAGGAGATGACGGCTCAAGTCACACATGTGGATGAAGTCGACATGACTGAGATCGTGCAACTTCGAGAGAAGGCTAAGATTTCAGCTGAGAAACGCGGACTGAAACTAACCTATCTGCCTTTCATAATAAAAGCGCTAGTCCCCGCACTAAAACAATATCCGTACCTCAACGCAACGCTCGACGAGGAGAAAGCCGAGATCGTACTGAAGAGGTACTACAACATCGGCATAGCAACAGATACCGAGCAGGGCCTTGTCGTTCCGATCGTAAAGGACGCAGAACACAAATCCATAACGCAACTCGCTTCAGAAATCGAAATGCTTGGCGAGAAAGCGAGGACAGGACAACTTGCTTTGGATGAAGTTCAAGGAGGAACCTTCACAATAACGAACGTCGGCGGAATCGGAGGAATATTTGCTACACCACTCATCAACTACCCAGAGGTCGCTATCCTCGGCTTACACAAGATAACTAAACGACCAGTCGTCAAAGACGGGCAAATAGCGATACGTGATATGACCTACATCTCACTTTCCTTCGACCATCGCGTATTGGACGGGGCGATGGCTGCACGTTTCGTAACCATAATCAAGCAATATTTGGAGGATCCGAAACTACTCCTGCTTGAGACGGACTGAATGACCCAGAAAATGGACTCCGTTGTAATTGGTAGCGGACCGGGCGGATATGTTGCAGCCATAAGACTCGGACAACTTGGGAAGGAAACGATCCTAGTCGAGAAGGAGAAACTGGGAGGCGTTTGCCTCAACATAGGCTGCATTCCCTCAAAGGCGCTAATTCGCGTCGCGAAACTGAAGAAGCAAATCGAGTCCGGCAAACAAATTGGGATAGAAGTCTCGGACCTCACAGTCGATTTTGCGAAGGTGCAAGCCTGGAAACAGAGCGTAGTAGACAAACTCGTTTCCGGAATCGACTACTTATGCAAAGCAAACAATGTCAAGATCATCAAGGGAACTGGAAAATTCAAAGGACCACACCTGCTTGAGGTCGCAGTCACTTCTGGAAACGAGACCATTGAAACCAAGAACGTCATAATCGCCACGGGCTCGCGCTACTTCGACCTCCCAGGATTCAGGTTCGACGGGGCGCGAGTAATCAGTTCTACCGAAGCTCTCTCGCTGCAAGAGCCTCCGAAGAACCTAGTCGTCATTGGCGGAGGTGTCAGCGGTCTAGAGTTGGGAACAATGTACGCCCAACTTGGAACCAAGGTCACGGTAATAGAAATGCTAGACCAACTCCTGCCAGGAACTGACATAGACCTAGTTGGAGTAGTTGAGCGTTCACTCAGACGATTAGGCATTCAATATCACGTAAAGTCAAAGGCAAAGGAATACCGGGACGGCAAAGTATACGCTGTGTTAGAGGACGGTAAGGAGGCATCATTCGAAGCTGACAAAGTTCTCGTAGCAGTTGGAAGGCGTCCCAATAGCGACCAGATAGGACTAGAAACCGTTGGTGTCAAGATGGATTCACATGGATTCATCCAGGTGAATAAGAAGATGGAAACCAACGTGCCAGAAATCTATGCGATAGGCGACGTAGTTGGCCCACCCATGCTCGCCCACAAAGCCTCAAAAGAAGGCATTGTGGCAGCCGAAACAATTGGAGGCCTTAACAGTGAAGCTGACTTTCGGGCAATACCCGGTGTCGTATTCACGGATCCAGAAATAGCAACCGTGGGCCTTACTGAGAGTCAAGCGAAAGAGAAAGGCTACGATCCTATCGTCGGAAAATTCCCCTTCACCGCGCTCGGGCGCGCAATGATTGCGGGGGAAACTGAAGGTTTCGCAAAAATAGTCGCCGACAAAGAATCCAGTTTAGTTCTCGGAGTTCACATCGTAGGAAATGAAGCATCAGACCTTATCAGCGAAGCCGTGCTGGCTGTTGAGATGGGTGCAACGTTAGAGGACATCGGTTTGACAGTTCACCCCCACCCAACCCTGCCAGAGGCAGTCATGGAAGCCGCAGAGGCAGCACAAGGAAAAGCAATCCATATCGTGCGAAAATGACAACGAAAGGAAACCTACTGGACCTCGGCATACGAGAATTCAACGAAGTATTGACGCTTCAGCGTAAGCTGGTTGAAGAGAGATCGAAGGGACAGATTCCAGATACGCTGATTTTAGTTGAACATCCGCACGTATTCACGGTCGGGAAAGGAGTTCCGGGTGAGGTCCCAAATCGGATAGATGGCGTGCCGGTTTTTCGCATAGAGAGAGGAGGTCAATGGACCTACCACGGTCCAGGGCAACTGGTGGGCTACCCAATTCTAGACTTAAACGCACGCAATCGAGACATACACGGATTCTTGCAAAAGATCGAGGATTCGCTAATGCAAGCAATTGGTAAATTCGGAATTGTAGGAGGACGCGGCCAACAGACTGGAGTTTGGGTGGGGAATAAGAAAGTCGCTTCAATAGGTGCTGCCATTCGGAATTGGACAAGTTTCCACGGTTTCGCCCTTAACGTAAACACCAATTTGGAATATTTTTACAAGATAAGTCCGTGTGGATTCTCGGGATCAACCATGACCTCCATGAAAGCTATCCTTGGTGCTGATGTCGATTTCAATCAGACAAAGAAGCAAGTTCAAAACGGGTTTGAAGTAAACTTCGAGCTTCAACTCACCGAGTTGGAGTTAGAGAGCCTGGAGCAAACGATCTAGTTCGTATCCGAATTGGCCGATTCGCTGGTCGCCTTATCGACTGTAAGACCGTTGGTTAACGTACCTAACCCCGTGTAAGCATCTGAGGTAGACAGAGTAGCGTAGTCTGTCGCGGCCCTCATCTCATCGAGTACGTTGCACCTAAATCTCTTTTTGCATGCGGGATACTCGACAGTTCTTTGTAAAAGTTAGGTATGTGAATGATGTGGGTGTGGTCGTAGCATGCGTGTGTTAATCGCGGACAAGCTTCCACCAGAGCATGTTCAGACCCTACGAGGAATTGTAGAGAAAGTCGAGTACAATCCAGATTTGACGGAGATAACGCTCGCGGACCACATACCTAGCGTCAACGTTTTGGTAGTGAGGGGAACGAAAGTTCGTTCCAATGTCATCGATCAAGCAGATGCGTTGGAAGTTATTGTTCGGTCAGGAGCAGGGTTCGAAAACATTGATCTTGAAGCTGCGTCTAGTAGAGGCATATACGTGACGAATTGTCCGGACAAGAACTCTGCCGCAGTAGCAGAGTTGACGATGGGTCTTCTTCTGGCGGTCGACAGGAGGATACCAGTTCAGACATCACTGCTTGCCGCAAAGAAATGGGACAAAGCAACATTCGGAAAAGCGGATGGGCTAAAAGGCAAAGTGTTCGGTGTAATTGGGACGGGCGCAATTGGGCGTGAGGTTATCAAACGTGCTAAGGCCCTTGACATGTCCGTCGTTGCATGGTCACGATCGCTAACTGATGAAGTCGCAAAGACGCTCGGTGTAACACGAGCAATGAACATTGACGAACTAATCGAATGCAGCGACATAATCTCACTTCATGTTTCCTTAACGCCTGAAACCAAACATTTGCTGTCGGCAGAGCGGATATCGCAATTGAAACCGAAAGCTATCGTCCTAAACACCGCCCGTGGGGGCCTAATCGACACCGACGCATTGGCCCAAGCCCTTAAGGAGGGAAGAGTTCGAGCGGGCTTGGACGTATACGAAGACGAGCCTGCAGAGGGAACGGGAACCTTTGACAACATTCTTTCAGGGATCCCGAACTGGGTAGGAACCCACCATATTGGGGCATCAACGGATCAAGCGCAAAGGGCTACCGCAGATGAGACCGTGCGAATTATCTCAACCTACGCAAAGACGGGAAGCGTGGAGAACTGCGTTAACTTCGCCAAAGAAACCCCTGCAGAGTACGAGTTAATCATTCGCCACTACGACAAAATCGGCGTCTTAACCCGCATCCTCACCGACCTAAGAGAGGCAAAGATCAGTGTGCATGAAGTTCACAACGTAATTTTCGAAGGGGCCAAAGCAGCAGTAGTCAGAATTCAGCTTGACACACCTCCCACTGAACAGACTCTCAGTAAAATAGCTTCACGCAAGGATGAAACGATTCACATCAAACTCGTTAGGCTTCAACCAGTCGAAAGAACTGTAGAAGGTTCACCAAGCATGGTAATCTCTAGCCGAACCGTTTGCGACTGAGACCTTGGTCTTGTCGCCGTCGCACGTGTGCGCCAGGTGCTCACTTGTGGAGCTTCTTTGCTGCAATAAACGAAAGCCCATGCTTCGTTAGTTCTTCAGCCGTATGGTTAAGCGCCGCATGCTTATCCATGTAGTTTGCAAGCAACTTCGGCATCAATCCCTCCGATTCCACTTTCGCCTTCGGTAGGAAGTACTCTAGGATGTCTGATGGGTGCTCACGAGTGGTTTCCACCTCAGGATCGCCCCCCTCATGTTTCGCTGAAATGTTCTTGACATGGTTAGCCAACTCCATCAACTGCCCGCGACGATCGTAAGGTTGACGCACTATATGCTTGTAGCATTCGGTAATGTGGTGTTCGATTCGTACAACGTTCTCGAAGCCGAAAGACTTGCGTATATACGCAGCATCTTCAATCGTATTCTTGTCAACTGAGTTGCTCAGGTTGAAACCGATTAAGGGCGTCGTGCCGTCAGGCCGCGCGAACAGTTTAGCCATCATCAGTGTCCAGAGAACAAAGTACGAGTTATCTGTTCCCGCGAATACGGAGATTTTGAATTCGTTGTTGATACCGAGACGATGTATCAGATAGCCAATGAGGACTGTGCCCGCGTTTATGTTCAGTACTTGGTAGATCCCGTAGTTAGTGTAATAATACAAGAACTCATCTAGCCACTTGATTGCGTAATCGTTGGGTTCACCGATACCCCCAAAGTAGCCTGTGATTGTCTCAGGACCCCCCAAATGAACGTTCGACCCGTCGGTACCTTTGGTGTCAAGAGTGTCCACGTAAGATGAGCCAATAATTTGCATCGCAGCCATTCCAGCAAGCAGGTCTCCCTGGTCAGATTCAGACTCCTTCATGTATCGTACGCGAATGAATCGACCGGGCATTAGCTCACGTTTCTCGATCGCTTGCTTTGCTTCAGTTATGATCCATGGAAAATACTGAAAAGCGCTGATCTCCAACGTCACGGCGTTAGCTTGCTTGAAAGACATCGACGCAACGTTGTCGCCTAACACTTTACGGCGGTAATCCGCAATGCTAACGAACGCTCCCTCGTCACGTTGCTTCAATAACCATTCCAAATCGGCGACGTATGGGGATTTTATCTCCCTAAGCCGACTCATCAAACTCGAGAGTCGGCGCGATTGCTCCGACTTGCGGTTTATCTCTTCAATAGTCCCGTACTTGGCAATTACTTCCAGTACATCGTTTACGAGCCGATTCTTGGGGTCAAGCAACAGTTTGTTAATGGAAGCCAAACTTCTTGGCGCGATTTTCAATCGCTTGCGAAGAGCAGAATCCATGGTCGAGTTATGGAATTAGGATTGACTTGAACATGACTACCGAAAGTCGATAGAAGAACTCACGTCAACTCTATCCTTCTGTTAAAGACTTGGCGTCGTGGTATTTCAGAAAAATGTTGAGCGGCGTTTTAGAGGAGCAACATAGCTAATCAAGCTGAGGGGCGTTTTCGTTCACCGAGGGATTTGCTTCGTTCATACGCCGCTAGGATGGCGCGGGAGAAAACGGTGCGGAGGCCTCCCTTCTCGAGTTCGTATAGGGCTGCGGCACTTGTGCCGCCTGGAGAAGTTACTAGATTGCGGAGTTCGGCAGGGTGTTTACCGGACATAATGGCGTAGGCGATGGAGCCTCTTATGGTCTCAGTAACGAGCTGGTAGGCGACGTGTCGTGCAAACCCTAGGTGCACGGCGGCGTCAATCATTGCCTCCATGACGAGGAAGACGTAGGTGGGACCAGTGCCGCTGATTGCCGTCGCCATGTCCAAGAATTTCTCGTCGTTAACATGCAACTCTTTGCCTAAGGCTTGTAGGATACTTCTTGCTTGGTTGAATTGACTCTTCGTGACCTCAGGGGTCGTTGTCCATACGCTCATCCCTTCCCCGATTTGAGCAGGGGTATTGGGCATAACTCGCGCAATAGCGTTGTGTTCCAATCCTTTGCTGAGCGTGGTGATTCTACCGCCGGCAACGATTGACATAACCAGTTGTTCAGGTCGCAATGTTCCTTTCAAGCTTGCGAGAACATCATCTAAGTCCTGTGGTTTAACGGATAGTATGAGCGTCTTACCAACTTGTGCGGCTTCGCGGTTGTTTGTGGTTACGGTGATTTTTAGTTTCTGTTTTAGTTCGTCTAGGCGTTCTTTGCGGGGTTCTGCGACCGTTATCGACTTATTGTTCACGAGTTTCTTTGATAGCAAACCTTGGGCTATGGCCTCGCACATAACTCCTCCACCGATGAATGAGATTGAATCTAGCAAAGTAGTCTCGTCCTGATTTGTGTAGGTCGTAAAATGATACAGGGTCTGAGATATGAAGCCTTAATTTCACAGAGCCATGTCTTCCTGTAAGATGAAATTTGTCTGTTCTGAATTTTAGTGAAACAGAGCTGACGGGGAACCCGGATCACACCGGATTCAGGGAGGTGTTGGTTGGAAAGAAACACTTCCGAATCGTCGAATACGAAAGGAACGCATCTCACCCAGATTGGTGTACGACTGGACACGTGGGGTTTGTTATTGAGGGTGAGATCATGTACGAGCTAGATACGGGGCAGATAAGCGCGAAACAGGGGGGCGGTTTCTACCTTCCGCCCGGAACTAGGCATAGGGGCCACAATGTCTTTCCGGGAACGACTCGCTTCTTCTTAACTGACGAATGAACCGAGTCATTTCGGCTTCAGCCAACTAAGAAAACAAGTCCCTAATCGCGTCACATGGCGAAATAATACCGGTCGAGTTAGGCGACGTGTCCGAACTTGTAGCTGGCTATTGCTTTGCAGTTGCTGCATGTCGCATAACCAAATTTGTCCACTGTGAACTTGGTGTGACTGCCACAGGTTTGGCAAATACCGGTAAACCCCTTTAGTTTTCCTGCGTCAGGGTCTTTAGGTGCGAGTTTCTTTCTCTCTGCGCTCGCTTGGAACTGTTTTGCTCTCTTCTGCTCCTCGTTCAGTTTTCTTAAGTAGGATGATGGCAGTTTTTTGGGCATAGATTCACCTTCTCTGGCTATTGAACGATAAAACTTGTCTCCATTCGGTAGCTTACACTGGTTGAAATGAAACGTCATGTGTTTAAATTATCCAGTCTGTGCATTGCTATAGGCGGCTTAGGTGTAGTGACGGTTCTAACTGATTCCCACGGGCGCATTGCGCGCAAACTTCGCATATCCGTCACTGACCGTTGCAACTTTCGTTGCCAGTTCTGCATGCCCACTCACCCCGTTTGGTTGCCACGCAGCGAGATTCTCACATACGAAGAAATCTACCGTGTCTCCTCCCTTGCAGCTGAAATGGGCGTAGAGAACATTCGGTTGAGCGGTGGAGAACCACTAATGCGCCAAGATGTCGACAAGCTAGTAGGACTGTTGGCGGGGATTCCGGGCATACGCCAGCTGAGCATGACAACTAACGGCTTTCTGTTGGGCGAGAAAGCTCCTGCCCTGAAACGTGCTGGCCTGAAAGGAGTGACAGTAAGCCTTCACAGTCTCAAATCGGATCGATTCAGCGAAATATCGGGCGGCGGAGTTCTTCAAAAAGTAATTGCGGGAATAAGGGCGGCGAAGGAAAACGGATTCAAGCCTCTCAAATTGAACGCCGTGATTATTCGCGGATGCAATGACGATGAGATCGCGGACCTGGCATCATTAGCGGTAACTGGAGACGTGATTGTCAGGTTTATCGAGTACATGCCTTTTGACGGCCAGAGACTTTGGGGCATGGAGAAAGTGGTAAGCGGCAACGAAATTGTAGAGAAAATTCAGGAACGATACAAACTCGTTCCACTACAACGACAAAACGGAAGCACAGCTCAGAACTACAAATTCGCGGATGAGGCGGGCGAGATAGGAATAATTACATCAATAACAGCGCCATTCTGCTCCGATTGCGATAGGATTCGATTATCGGCGGACGGTAAAATAGTCCCATGCCTCTTTGACCGAACTGGATTCGACATTAGACCACTACTAAGATCAGCCGCGTCGGACGAGGAAGTCATGAGTTTTATGCGCAACGCAATTTCGCGTAAAGCTCCCGGAGTAGAGACGTTGCTTAAACTGCAAAAACTCGAACATATCAGACCTATGCACACTATTGGTGGATAACTCATCAGCTTTAAGGGCGAGTCGTTAAAGTACTGATTTTCTCGGGGCAATCTTAATAGAAAGCGCACTGGGAGGTTCCTTAAAATCGTTAGGCAACAGCGCTTTCACAAGCAACCCAACATTTCTATGGTGTAAGCAATGAGTCAACCGAACCTCGTTCGCATTGGTAAGAAACCGGTCATGAATTACGTGACCGCCTGTGTCACTCTCTTCAATTCAGGCAATGGCGAAGTCATGGTCAGGGCAAGAGGCCAAACAATTGAAAAAGCAATCGACACCGTACAAATGTTAAGACGAGGCTTCATCAAAGACGCGATCGTCAGGCATATTCAATTGGGCTCTGAGGATGTAACCCGTTTCGACGGCACAAGAGGAAACATCTCAACAATTGAGATTACCCTCACTCGTAGTGGGCAGGAAGAAGAGTTAGAGGAAGACGAATCGGTGGAGACTGAAGAAGCCGTTCCTCCTTAGAGCCCAAGTCTAACACTGCATCAACTGGATAGTCCAAACAGGTACCCGTTCCGGATGCTGTCCCGTATACGGATCGCATTCAGAATGGGAAAGCATATTTCGGATGCGAATTGCACTATCATTCGTGGTTCTTATGGAAATTAGGCGAGTCGGCGTGCTCGGTGCTGGTTTAATGGGGCATGGTATCGTGCAGGTCTGCGCGCAAACTGGCAAGTTCGACGTCACGATGCGGGACGTTGAACAACACTTCATTGACAATGGTATGAAAATGATCAGCGACAGCCTGCAACGCTTCGTCAACAAAGGAACCCTTAAGGAATCAGAGTCCAAGGAGATTCTCGGCAGAATCCATCCCACCTTGGATGTGAAGGAAGCTGTTCAAAACGTGGATTTGGTGATCGAGGCAGTTACGGAGAATCCTCCACTCAAGAAAGCTGTACTGGCTGAGGCCGACAAATTCGCTCCACAGCACGCCATCATCGCATCAAATACTTCCTCGATCAGCATCACGGAGATTGGAGCTGCTACGAGGAGGCCTGAGAGAGTTTGCGGAATGCACTTCTTCAACCCTCCGCAACTCATGCGGCTCATAGAGATCGTGCGGGGCCTGAAAACGTCCGATGAGACGGTTCAGGCTATCAGAGAGGTATCCGCGAAACTCGGGAAGGAATCCGTCCTTGTAAAGAAGGATACTCCTGGTTTCATTGTTAACAGAGTTTTAGTGCCCGCACTCAATGAGGCAGTTTTCCTTGTTGCGGAGGGCGTGGCGGATCCTGAGGATATTGATAAAGCGATTACCTTAGGTTTGAATTGGCCGATGGGTCCACTGAAACTTGTTGACTACGTCGGCGCAGACACTCACTTATTCATCACAGACGTTATGCTGAAGGAGACTGGGGATCAGAAATTCAGGCCAAGTACTCTGCTTAAACAAATGGTGAGAGCCAACCGGTTGGGCAGAAAGACTGGCAAAGGTTTCTATGATTGGCCAGAGAAAAAATAGTCGAGGAATAAGAATTTTGGAAAACGTTGAGAAAGTAAACATCGCCCAAAAGTTCACTCTTTTCAACGATTATTGGGTGCCGTATATCGTAGGCGATCTCAACGAGTCATACGTCAAAGTCGACAAATTGAAAGGGCAATTCGTCTGGCACAAGCATGACACGGAAGACGAACTTTTCCTCGTCACGAAGGGAAAGCTCGTGATAAAACTACGAGACAAGGATATTTCGCTCGATCCGGGGGAGTTTGTCATAATTCCTAAGGGAGTGGAGCACATGCCTGTCGCCGACCAAGAGGCACACGTCGTATTGATAGAACCAAAAACCACGTTGAACACAGGCAACGTGAGAGACGAGAAGACCGTCTCCGAACTGAAAAGAATCTAACGCGAAAGTCAGATCCGAGAAAGCTTCGATCTGTCCACGTGCTTATTGGTTCAACCCTATTGAGAATCCTTTGTCTGCCTTGAACTGTGTATGATCCATTGCGATGACATAAGCGATAATAACGAACGGATCGATTTCTGGATTCTGGATTTCAATTCCGTAAGCGTCTCGTATACTCACCCATTTCTTATGAATTAATGCCACTGGGCCTCCTGAGGGAGATTGGATAGAGAATTCATGAGCCGTAATATTGCCCTTGATCTTGGCGATTTCTGTCCCTTTCGCGTTCTCAAGCCACCATTCCGACCGTAACAGTTTGAGTACTTTTTTCTTCACGACGGCCACTAGGCCTTGGTCATCGTATATTTCGAAAGTCGGCCTGACTGCTACAACCTTGCCTCTCATCTCTCCAAACTTACCACCGTTGAGTGTCTCGAAGTCAAACTGGGGTCCCCAACTGACAAGTTTCTTCTTCACGTACGCGAGGAGGTTGTTGTTTCGGTCTTTTACTCCGAATGTCTCGCGCATGGCCGCGATCTTCTGTTCGATAACGTACTCTTTGCCTGTGAACGGAGAGTTGACGACGGACCCGAGTGGTGCCGATTGCTGGGTTCCGACGTTCGTTTTAGCGCCGCAGGTGGGGCAGAACTGAGTGTTGTCCGGGACGGAATTACCGCATTTCGGGCACTTCAAAGTTATACAACTCAGGAATCAGAAACATAGTCACGACTGTATTATGTGTAGCCGAACGAGGAGCTTCCACTCCAACTTATATTCCCAATCCGCTGAATAACGGAAGAGCTGGTTTTTGATGCCGTCAAAGCGAAGAGTTGCAAGACCCAAACCTAAACCAAAGAAATTCGAACGGGTGCCGAAGGGTTCTCACACTGTCACCCCTTACCTTACGATTAACGGAGCAGCGCAGGCACTTGAGTGGTACGAGAAAGCATTTGGAGCGAAGGAATTGATGAGGGAAACGCTTCCTGATGGCAAGTTGATGCATTCTAGAATTCGAATAGGGGATAGCATTGTAATGTTGTCCGACTCATTCGAGGGCGGACGTAAGGATCCACTAGCCCTTGGTGCCACAGCTGTCACTCTACATATCTATTCCAGCAACGTAGATGCAATATGGCGGAGAGCGGTTGAGGCCGGGGCTAAGGTCGATATGGCCTTGGCTGACATGTTCTGGGGAGAAAGATACGGGCAACTCACGGACCCATTCGGCCATTCATGGTCCATATCAATGCAGATACCTATGACTAAGAAAGAGATGGAAGAAAAAAGAAAAGCGGCAACGCAAATGTTCGCGCAAGGCGAACACGCAGGGCATGAACAGGGTCCACAACCCTGATGGCAGCTCTTCCATAATTAATGTTCAGAGGTTTTCCACTGTAGAACACATTGAGTCCAATAGTATAGTTAGGTCAAATTCCTCGAATCCTGGATAGATTTGAACCGGGAAAACACTGGGATTCTTCTTGTTCTCGTTTCCGCTGTCTCTTTTGGGTTCACACCTATTTTCGCTCGATTAGCTTACTCCGAAGGAATCAAAGTCAACGAGCTGCTCTTCTTCAGGTTCTTCATAGCCTTCCTGATTACGGGAATCATTCTTGCAGCTCGCGGTCGACTAAGTCTTCCAGCATGGAAGGATCTTCTTGTTCTGATTACACTCGGCGCTTTAGGATATTTCCTTGAGACGACGCTCTACTTTACTTCCCTCCTCTATTCGCCAGTTGCGATCGTGGCGTTACTTCTCTACACTTATCCTGTCTTCGTTGCAGTTGGTGCATTCTTCTTAAGGTGGGAAAGGCTTTCTCGAACTCTTGCTGCTGCAATACTGATTGCGTTAATTGGTCTCGTTCTCGTCGCCAACCCTTTCAATAACTCACTTGGGCGCGGCGTTATTCTGGCGCTGGGCGCGTCGGTAATGTACACGCTCTATATTCTGGGCGGGTCGAGGGTTCTCAAAAGAGTTGGCGGAGATCTTGCTGCCTTCTACGTTATGGGAGCTGCCTCACTCAGTTTTGGCTTAACAGGCGAGGGTAGTGGGTCATTTCGGTTGGATTGGGGCTTTTTGGGATGGGTCTGGGTTGTGTTGATCGCTCTCATTTGCACTGTGGTAGCGGTCATTACTTTCCTCATAGGAGTTTCGAGAATCGGTCCATCAACAAGTGCTCTGTTAAGTCTCGTTGAGCCAGTCACGTCAGTACTCGTCGCCCTAGCACTCTTTGGAAACGCATTGACCGCTTTGCAATGGTTCGGGGGGCTTCTCATACTTTCAGCAACCGTTGCGACAACGCTGTGTGGCCGCTTAGACAAGGAAAGGAGTGTCGTTAGAGTAAAGTCGTTATGATGATGATCGAACCAATTGAAACAAGAATCAAGATGGAAAGCGCCCTCAACCTTGCAGGTGAGAGTATTCTTCGGAGTTGTATGCCCAAGAAGGTTTCGAGCGCAGTCGCCGCGATTAATGCGGACAAGGTACTCACGAAAACGAGGATCACATTCTGGAAGTGAGCTAGGAAGACTATTGTCAGAATCTCGGTTGCGTCACCGGCCAAGTCCAATAGAGCAAGCATTCCTACGGTGCTCAAGAAACCTGCAAGTGCACTCTTCTTCACTGAACCGGCCAAGTTCTTCCTATTCTCGTTTTCTTCTTCGCCGCCAGATCTGAAGAACTGCCAAATCGCGTAACTGATCATTACTACAGCCCCGGCCAGCTTGATCCAGAACACAGGAACTATTTCCAAGAGTAAATATCCAAAAGTTGTAATGATTGCTGTAGTAAGGGTAAACGCCAAGGAGCCACACACAAACACAAACAAGGCGCGTCGGCTAGTGGCTAACGCCAATAGCAAAAACGCATCCTTATCCGTTAACTCTGCAACAAAAATCGCAGCAGCAATGGCAAGGAAATCTGCAGCGTTGAAAGCACTCATCGTGAGCCTTGCCTCAAGGAAACCTTCAAGAAACCTAAGCCGAGATTGCGTATTATAACACGCTGTACAGATTATGCGGTTTCAAGAAGATCGCATCCTACAAATTTCTACACGATCGGAACAACCAATTGACTGCGACCGTCAGGACGAATAATGCCTTTCGAAGAATCAACTACTAGTTCGGGATGAAAAGAAACTTTGGAAGAGGGTCTGGTGACGCCGATTCGGGGGTAGAGCGCTCAGCAACTCACCTCACGTTTAGCGCAAGGCGGGGGAGTGCTGTGGAAGGTTCTGTTGCCGTGTTGAAGCTGCAAGTTCGATAGGTGGCCGCATTCCGAGATCAAAAGCGTAGATTCGACTGCTAGCTCGTTCAGCGTATGTTAGCTTTGCTTGTTTCACAGCTCGTCCAAGAAGTCCTTCAAGAACACCCGCCACAGTCTCAGGCGAGAAAACGCAGTCAATTACGAATATTCTATTTAGACTAGGATTGAAATCGAGGTGACCCCAACCGACTATTTTCCATGTCTCTGCAGCATGACTCCAGTTGTCAGCCCTTCGCAGGTCCCCGTTCCAAGTTTCGGCCCGGGAGATCCACGCTTCGGCCCACATCTTCCCAATTGTCACACCTATCTCATGTCTGCAGTCGGGAGACAGGTTCTCTTCGAAGGCTTGTATGTCCGCGTCGGACATCATAACCCATCTGACCATGTGTGTTTGAAGCACCCCGTCTTCCGGGCGCCAAGATCCAATATCGTACAAATTGTGATAATTGATGAGTCGGAGAAGCATGTCTCGCATGCTCTTCTCCTTCCCAGCAACAATCATCTTTGTGATGTAATCATAGGAGGATTGTGGGAAGTCGATTGAGGTTCTCCGGTTGACGCGTTGCTCCATGTTTTTTGCTTAACCTCCAGGAGTTCTTTCTATCTACCCCTTCGTCCCACCCGCAGGAGGATCCAAGGGAATTGACGCGGTTCCAACAAACTGCATAGAGGGAAACGCTCTGACGTTAGTCGTTAACAAGTAGTGGCCCGGGTGACTGATTCGGACATTGAAGACGACTGTCACTTGACCGGTGGAGGGTACCTCCCGCACTTGGAGATCGACAGGAATCCAATTACCCATCTTCTTGCATGCAGTATCAAGACAATATCGCGTTAAGAGAGTAACCTCGTAGTGATCGGGCCTATGTTGCTGAGAGCTTGGAACTATCGTAACCGTAGCCAATGCTACGCACGGTGCACCTGAACTACAATTATCTGATTCACTGATTTGCACTTGAGATGAAGATTGAGCGAAGACTCCGCTGAGGAAGGAGAATGCCACAAGAATAACGATTCCAGAGTAGAGAAGTCTTTTCAAATTGCTAAACCTCACCTTACTCGGCGTCAGTGCGGTATAATGTCCTAATGTTACCGTAACTCTCTACTCAGGCGGACAAAGATGACTCCAGTCCCTATCCAACATCATTATTGGATAACACTGTACGCTCACATGTAACACCTGTAAAGAGCTTGGATTCGACTTATAGCAAACAATTTGCGTTCTTTTCAAACGTGAGGCGAGAAATTTGGCGTGCGTGACTCTAATTGCGGATTCATGCTTCAACCGAACTTTACTTGATTGCGTAGATGACGCGGCAAAGGCGATTCTGGGAGATCAAGGGCTTGAGCCACTCTTCGTACGTTTAGAAGCCTACCAAGGCCTAACTAAAGACCAGATTCCGCGGAATTTGGACACATTTTTCGCTGCTTTGGAGAGGGCCTACGGCGAATCTACCGGAAAAACAGTTGGACGGTTCATAATCAAACTACTTTACGCCAGACTAGGATTGCCATTTGACGGAGGAACAAACCGATTCCTGCTGGATTATGTGGAACGTGCAAGAAGAGAACTAGCAGGAGAGAACTGATAGAATTAGACCATCAAACCCAGTGAAACATTGAAAACAGTCGCAATTCCTTGCACTCACCATAAGTGAGAAGTTCTTTGTAACAGCGCTCGAACACGGTTTCTGTCACATAAGAGGTTAGGGTCGAGTTACCATTCGCTGTCAAATTTGAAAAATCAACTGTTACATTTCCAGCCGAAAAATCGTTCTTTTTTCCATGGACTATTGCTGTTAGTGCGGCATTCGCAACTACAGTTTCAAAGCTCAACGGATACATAGCTCAGCTGTGTCGACATTAAGCGAGTAGGCAGCAGTCGAAACGTTGTCTGCTCAATCTAATTTTGTTAAGCTTGCGAAACTCAAGTTTGCTGCATTAGGAAAGAACGAGTCTAGGCCAGTTCAACAAGCGAAAGTTTTCAGACGCTCAGGATGTTCGGCCTTTAAATTGTTAAGATTATTTATCTCAAGTTATCTGAGGAATGTAATCCGGTAGTCGCTCGAAAGTGGTATAATTGAAGACGTTGGCTGCGGTATTCTTGATCGTCGCGATTTATGGAGCGACCATAGGCGTATTCTGGGTTACAGCAATTCATACGGTAACCCTCCACCCGGTTGCACAGAGCTACTCTTGGCAAGTTGTTCCGACGGCAAATAATGGAGGGTCAAACAACTTCGAAATTATGTCCTGGCGTAACGGTCATAACATGAGGGGTTGGGTCGCTTTTAACACGTCCTCGATTCCGCAAAACTCTTGGATATTGTCGGCGATTCTGAATCTGCGGCTTTGGGTGAAAACATCGTCAAACCAATCCCAGCTAGGCGACCCAACTGGTAGACTGTATGGTGTCTATGCTCTAACTGGACTTTGGACTGATGAGGGAATCAACTGGGCAAATCAACCAAATTGGACCGAGCAGGACTCTGCAACTTCTCCCGTTCCTCCTGGCCAGGGAGGATGGTACGGGCCTATAATTTGGATGCAGTGGGACCTCACTAGCATGGTTAAGGACTGGCAGTCAAAAGCCTTGGCTAATGATGGAGTTGTAGTGAAAGATACCCAGGAGAACGCCACGCTACTCTATTCAACTCAATTCTTCACGATACATCAAGTTCCAGACGAATCTTACTTCCCGAGATTAGTTGTCACATATCTAATCCCAGATGAAATTTACGCAACAATAGTCATGGTAATCGCTGAGACGGCATTGTTCTCATTTCTATTGCTTCGAGGTCGTCGAGAAGCCAAGCACTAGCGGGTTGATTGGCCGACGCAATGCTGAAATTTCTGATCAGGCGTGATTTTGATACGTCTGATTCTTCGATTGCAAATGATGAATGCTAAATACTTCCAACCCCCAATTTTCCACGGTGATTGTAATGTCTGTAGTCCTTGTAAAGAAATCGAATATCGTTCCCGAGAAGTTTGAGGCTGGAATGTCTGATTTGAAACTCGTCGACGTGATCGACAGAAAACAGGACGCACCATTTACGGCCGGCATAATTGAGGTCGTGAAATCCGCACCATGCGAATTCGAATACGACAATGACGGTGCCGTGGTCTACTGCACCGAGGGGTCGTTTCTATTGCAGGAGGGCGAAAAGAAAACAGAGGTTCAAACTGGAGACGTTGTTTACGTGCCAAAGAAGAAAGGCCTCAAGGTTGAATGGTCCTCACCGAGTCGAGGACGAGGCTTTTACGTAACGTATCCCCACTGGCGCTAACCCGTACAGCATAGACCACCTATACTAACCTGCTCTCCTTTTTTTGGGAAGAGCATTCATGATCAATCAAACTGCCAAACGATTAAACTACGCTTAGCTCTAATTCGATGCGTCTGAGCTTCGGATTATTTTCAAGTCGTCCGGTGTGTCGACATCTTTTAACACATTAGGAGTTCCAACTTCAACAAATCTTACTTCGGCTTCATGCTGTTTCACAACAGATTTCAACCCGAAGGTTTGCTCGTTAATCTGCTCGATTTCTTGAAATAGGCTCTTATCAAATAGGATTGGGTGTCCCGCCTCTCCACAGTACCCAGCTACCACTATCGTACTACCAGTCTCGACGTACGCGTCTGCGACCATGCTGATCGATCTCGGGTCTATAATAGCAACATCACCCGGCAAAATCAGTAGGGCGCGCGTAGTTTCACTAACCCCTCTAAGCCCAGCCTTTACTGAACTACTCTGTCCATTCTCGAACTCTTTGTTCAAAATAAAATTGCACGGTAGGTCAGCAAGTGTTTCTCGGATCCTCTCTGCTTCCCAGCCAAGCACAACAATGACTTCGTCAACTTTTGAGTTCAATGCGGCCTGTACTACTCGGCGTATCATTGGGGTGCCGTCAATGTGTTCGAGCAGCTTGTTCTTCCCACGCATTCGCGTGGATTTCCCGGCTGCTAATACTATTAGTGACAGCATTCCGGGTCGACCGAGCTAGAAGACCATAGGCAAGAACTTTGCGCCACCAGGTATCCCAACAACCTGTCCATCATCGTACAGTAGTTGACCACGCCGAATCGTTACGATCGGCCAACCCTTCAAACTTCGGCCCTCGTACGGTGTCCAACCGACCTTGAAATGCAAGTCTTCTGCTCTGACCTTTCTCTTGATTTTCAAGTCTACGATAACAAGATCCGCGTCTGAACCTGCTTGTATCACACCTTTCCGAGGGTACACTCCGAAGACTTTGGCGGGGTTCTCGCAGCAGACTCTTTGTAGCGTTGGAAGGCTAATTCGACGTTTGTTTACACCCTCGCTCAACAGGACAGGGAGCATGGTTTCAATAGCTGGGACGCCACCCCATGCTTTCCAAATGTCCGTCCGACCAATCTCCTTCTCCTCGCGCGTTCCGGGGGCGTGCTCCGAGGTCACGATATCAACTGTGCCATTTCGGAGTCCGTCCCACAGAGCACGCACATCCTTCGGTCCTTTGAGCGATGGGTTCATTTTGAGATAGGGACCCTGCTTCCGCATGTCCTTGCGAGTAAAGGTAAGGTAATGGGGGCAAGTTTCAGCGGTAACTCTAACATGCTCGCGTTTTGCTTTCTTGACGATCGCCACGCCCTCCTCGGTTGACATGTGGGAGATGTGAAGTCGCGCGTCAATTCCCTTCGTAAAGTCTACAATTTTCTCAACTGCTCTTGCCTCTGCGATATTCGGTTTCCATTTCGCGAAAGCCATCGAGTCCGTTCTTCTCGCGGCCTGAAGCTTCGCCAGATTCTCGTTGGCGATGGCTTCATCCTCCGCGTGAACGTTCAGAATACAACCATTCATTGAGGTCTCACGCATCAGCGACATCAATGTATGATCGTCGGCGTAGTAGGGTTTACATGTGAAGGTCTTGAAGGATCGAACGCCTAAGTTCGCGATCTCGGGAATGTTTTGGAGATTCTTCTGATTCATCATTCCAGCGTGTAGAGAGAAATCGATCAGTGAACGTCTAGTTCCCTCTTCAATCTTCTCCCTTACTCGGTCTACGGTGTCAACTGGGGTTGACAAGATCATCTCTACAACTGTGGTAACTCCGCCTGCCGCTGCAGCCATCGTACCTGTGGTGAAGTCTTCTCGGTTTGTAAAAGCAGGGTCGTGCAGGTGAGCATGCCCATCAACAAGCCCCGGCAGAACTATCTTACCATGGGCATCAATTCGATGGGTAGCATGGCTCGGTGGTTTTGAACCGACAGATTTGATCTTCTCGTCTTCGATCACAATATACGCTCTAGTGAGACGATTCCCGTCTATGATCTTCGCATCCTCGATTACAAGTGTTGTCAAAGTTTCCAACTCATTTGGAGCACATTCGACTGCCCTTCAGCTGATTCTGCAATTGCAATAACGATATTCTATCTTTTCAGGGTAGCCATAACTAAAATCACATTGCGTGTGGTTGCACCTACGATGATTTTTCTCAGTGGAAACAGGGGTGCATGGTTTATTCTCGCCATTGTATGGCAGAATGACGAGATTAGAGGTATGACAATTAGCATCGACGGTCATTCATTGAAAATAGAAGACGTTGTCAAGGTCGCGAGAGAAAACGAGAGCATCGAATTATCACGAGAATCAGCCGACAAAATCGTCCAATCTAGAGCAGTTGTCGAGAAGTTAATTGAGAAAAGGGAGAAGCTCTACGGAATCTCAACCGGAATAG
>DATIYC010000005.1:0-28908 GCA_035517955.1 Candidatus Acidiferrales bacterium
GTGACGGACCCTAACATGGAATATAGCCAAACGTAAATCAGCCAAGGATATGCGTTCACAAAATCTTGGTTCTCGGCTAAAGTAGCGAATATTAAGAAAAGGAATAGAGTACACCAGAATACGAAGAACAAGCCAAGCATAATGTAATCAACATCGTCTATGCTCACAACCCATGCTTTGATTTGTGAAAGGCGTGAACACGGCGTTGAATGCGGCGTAACTCATCGCCAAACCCCGATTTTGCCAAATTGAAACCGACGGTTTTTGACAACGCCCAATTCGCTGTCCAACCGACGACAACTTGACAAAACCTCGGTTTTGGCTTTGCCAATTCTGCGGTTAAGTCTGCGTTGGTATGGAAAGCTATCAAAAACGTTTGGAAGCTGGTTTGTTTTTTCCCTCTTCTTAGTGGATTATTGGTCTGGGAAAGTTGGGCTCGTTTTCACGCCATGCTTTCTTCTCGTTTTCGGTGAATGGAAAATCGGTCACGTATCTTGATTCTCGCAAATTGGCCATCCATACCTCATACAACGCGTGAAGTTCCTTATCCGCCAACTCAACGAGTCTCTCAAGTTCTTCGTCATTCAACACTAATCGATAACTTCGCGTCACAACTCAGAATATTTCAGAATAGCGTCACTAGAGCATGTACTAGTTCATTAATGACCATTTTTTCTTGTACGTAATTTTGTGAAGGGCGAGCATTCTTCGACGCGAATAATTCAAATCTGTTTGCAGATTGCGACTTCGGTTTTGAATCAACAGCCTTTGGTTATTATGGTAACCACGCTTATGCGGCCTAGCGTGGTCGGGACGTTTCTTTTGTCAGAACAGTCAAATAGTTACCGCACCCGCCCACCCTAGGAGATAAGGGTAACCGTTCATCTCCAACAATTTTGTGATGCTTTAAGCTACGCGATTTATGTTGAGTTGACAGTTAGAATAAATCTTGTAATTATCGAAATAATTTCGTGCTGCGTCTGGTTTCTTCAAGCCATTATTCCGCTTTGACTCGCATCTTGAACTGAATGGCATCGTTTTCTCGTTCGTTAGATCACGTAATGTTCATGTGGTGATTCGGGAAAGTATCGTTCTCTTCTATCAACGAGTACGGTTACGACATTTGCCCCAGGACCTAGTTTCTTCGCAAGTTGTAGGGCAGCGAAGACGTTTGCGCCGCTACTCATACCACAGAACAATCCCTCCTCACGGCACAATCTGTCCATGGTTATACGCGCGTCAGCATCGGAGACGGTAAGGATTTCGTCAGGGATTTGTCTTTCAAGCATTTCCTCCACAATCGATTTCATCTTGGGCAAGCCGACACTCGCCATGTACCTGTTCATCGCGCCGGAGGTAAACCATTCAGTAACCCTCGCATCCTCCGGCTCCAAACCGACCACTCTCACGTGACCGAGCCTGTCCAGCAAAGCCTCCGCTACGCCAAGTATCGTGCCCCCAGTTCCAATGGACGCGACAAAAGCGTCTACTTCGTCGTCTAACTGTTCCAGAATCTCCGGCCCAGTAGTTAACCGGTTTGCTTCAGCGTTCTGCATGTTGCACATTTGGTTGGCCCACCAAAATCGCGAATCATTCTGTGCTAAGTCAAAACATTTCTTCATGCCAATTGCGACGATTGCTGCAGAGGTTTGACTCTGAG
This sequence comes from Candidatus Acidiferrales bacterium, assembly GCA_035517955.1. Taxonomy (GTDB): domain Archaea; phylum Thermoproteota; class Bathyarchaeia; order 40CM-2-53-6; family 40CM-2-53-6; genus FEN-987. The sequence continues at coordinate 1,661 of DATIYC010000005.1, forward strand.
TGAGCCCACGTAGAAGACCAGCGTGCTCCATTGTCGAAAATGCTTCGACATCTGCGCCAAAGCATTTCATTATCCTGATTCGGTTTTCAGGGTTGAATGCTCCTGCCCATTCGGAGGGTATCAGAAGTTTGACCTTGTAGCCTTTCACGGCTCCCACGAAGGATAGGGCGGGTCCAGTATTGCCACTAGTTACGTCCAGTATTACGCCGTCCTCGGTGAGGCCCTGTTCGCTCTCAGCCGCCTCTATCATTCTGAGCGCCATTCTGTCTTTTATGCTTCCGCTGGGGTTGAGAAATTCACATTTCACGTAGACATTTCCACTTGAGTGCGGGCTCAACTTGTTAAGTTTCAAGAGCGAGGTATTTCCGACACTTTCCAGCACATTGCACATAGTATTCTGGTTTCGTAGATTTGCGCACTTACTATTTCTGATTTTACGGCAAACTTCAACATTTGTGCACAACGTCATTGCGGTCTGAAGAAGACTAGCAATAGTAGCAAGCAGGCCGCGAACAGCAAAAACCCGTAGACTTCCCCGCGGATGTCCGATCGTCGTAGGATAATCGGAGTTATCCGGAACGCCATGTAAAGGGCCAGCACGAAAGTGACAAGCCCCAGCGTTACTATCGCGAGATCCATTTCGCTACAAACTCATTTTACTCAATTACTCACTAGGTAATCTAAGATTTTCGCCCCTAGGGATGCTTGCTAGTGGAAGTAGTTGAACCGCAATCGCAGGAACAGATTGAGGAATCAGCAATGCTTTTCAGAGAATACGCGTTAGGGCTGGATTTTGATCTCTCCTTCCAACACTTCTATGACGAGATGAGAACATTCCCCAAACAGTATTCTAAACCCACAGGAAGCATCCTCCTTGCATACGAAGATCATAATCCCGCAGGTTGCGTGGGCCTACGAAAACTGGACGAGGGCGTCTGCGAGATGAAACGATTGTACGTACGCAAGAAGTTTCGGGGTAAAGGAATCGGTCGCGCACTAGTCGCCAAAGTTATTGAGATGGGCGGAAAGTTGGGTTATGAAAGGATGCGCCTTGACACGGTTCCTTCCATGCATGAGGCCATAGCCTTGTACGAATCCTTTGGATTCAAACGGATTCCCAAATATCGCGAGAACCCAATTGCAGGAGCCTTGTTCTTCGAACTTCAACTCAAACCCTGAGCCGAAAAGACTCTAGTCACGGCTACGGGGGGAAGATTCGCAAATTCCTGCAGTTTCGAGCAAAAGCGACTGGTCGTTGGTTTCCTATTGGAGTATGGAAGCGGCAGCGTGGAAAATGGGTAATGGAGAGCTTACAGGACGTATTGCATGTGTCTTAGTAGAGAGAGATAATCGCCTGTTACTACGTAGATTATGGCTACAATTAGGGGAGTGTATGCCTTGATATTTAAATGTCCCATTGATAGCACAGTGGTGTACCAGCGAATATGTGTAGTACACTCCGACTCATATAAACCCCAGCTCTCAGAGCCGATACATCGAAACGCCAAATGTCAAAAACCGACTGGTGCCATCCCGAATTTTACATAACCAGTCGAACACTCAAGCAATGCAATGGAAAAGACGGGTCACTTGAAGTCGAAGAGACTATGGTCACTCTTCTTGGCCGCGGGTTGATCAGGAGCCTTTGGTTTTCCCAAGTCGCCGCGTGTTTCGGCCAAGAGTACGATGGATTCTCCTAATGGAATGTTGAGTTGTATGGCGAGTTCCTGGGCTGAAATGTCAGGTTTTTCCTTCAACATTACCTCCGCGACGTAATACTTGTGATTCTTGAACATCAGGAGCGCATGGGCCGTGTCGACAAGAGCTTTCCAAAGCTGTTCACTTTCTAAACCATCAGGGACCTTCGACACTCCAACCACCTCTCCATTATTCGTGGGCAAAGTAAACAACCGTCCGGTCTGCTCTAACTTCGTCCACCCGCCCGAAGCCGAAACGAACGAATTGAATCACACCCCCAACCCGCTCTTGCCCGAAGTCTTTCTCAGCGTAACCATGCCGCACTGTGGCGTCAGGCATCACCACGCTAACGCCAGTCTTCTCGCCATCTGGTACCCATTGCAATATTGGTAAACCAGCTTCGCCCTCTTTCGGTGCTCGTTCCCCCAGAAACTCCGCTCGCAATTCATCCCCCGAAAAACCAAGTGGTTTGACATTGAACAAGCCCATTAACCGAACCTCTTTACCGGTTACAAGTCGCGCCCTGTCGCTGCCCGACAACAACACGTCTGTTGCGCTATCATGGGGTTGCAGGTGTAATGTACGATTACCCATTTGCGGATTTTGCGGGTGAAGGGCTGCTTTCACTTCAAGTGGACCGACCACGCCGCTTATGTGGGTCTTGATTGGGTCTGGGACGAAGTAGTATCTTCGCGAGGTTGGGTCTATGATTTTACGGTTAAGAGAGTTGATGTTATCCCAACTAATTCTCACGTCTACCGGCTTAGGACCCACGTCCCAGATCAATTGCCTAATAGTCTCAGGATTGAAGCCACGCCTTCTCAGAGCCGCTAAAGTTCCAAGTCTTGGGTCGTCTACTCCTTTGTATTCACCTTCATCCACAGCCTTCATCATTCGTGACTTGCTGAGGTTCATGCCCTCAACCTTGAGCCTTCCATAGTGAATTGCGTCAGGATACTTCCAATCCAAGTACTGGTACATGAAGACTTGGCGGACCATATTGGTTAGGTGCTCCTTGCCTCGAATAATGTGCGTGACCCCGAGCTCATGATCATCCACGCCTGATGCCATATTGTACAGCGGCCATACGCGGTACTTGGAGCCGACGCGTGGGTGCGGATTCTTCTCGGAATCCACTACGCGAAAGGCAGGCCAGTCCCGTACAGCCGGGTTTGGGTGTGTCATGTCTGTTTTTACACGGTAAACTGCCTCCCCTTCCTTGAAGCCCCCCTCAAGCATCTTCTCCCATCGCGCCATCTGTTTCTCCACGCCGAGTTCCCGGTCGGGGCACGGGGCTTTTGCCGCAACTCGCGCACGCCAATCTTCAGGTTGACAGTGGCAAATGTACGCGTGTCCCTGAGAAAGCAGGGTCTTTCCTACTGCGTAATAGTTAGCTAGGCGGTCGCTCTGGATAACTTCCTCATCCCACGGGCAACCCAGCCACTTCAAGTCCTCGCGAATTATATCATAGTATACTAGCTGCGCTTTCTTGAGTCGTGGGTCAGTATCTTCGAACCTGACGATGAAACGTCCCTTGTACATGGCGGCGTAGTCATGGCTTAGCACCACCGCCCTGGCATTACCGATATGCAGGACAAAGTCGGGATTGGGTGCGACTCGAGTGACGACCTTGTCATACTTGTCGGCATGAATTAACGGTGGAAGCTTCTTCTTCTCCTCTTCCACCTTCTCTTTCACTAACTCCCCCGGCCACTTTTCCGACGCCTCCTGTCTTAATTTCTCGACCGAGAGCGAGTTGACCTCTTTGACGATCGGCCGAACTAGCTGTGTAATTTCTTTGGCTCGAGGTCGGAGGTCTGCGTTCTCACCCAGTAAGTTTCCTAGAACAGCTCCCGGGTCCGCTTTGCCATCATGCTTAAGCGCGTTCAGAACTGCGGCCTTTCGAATTTTTTCGGTTAAGTCGGAGGACATGTTCCTTCACAAGTTTTGCTTATTCTATTACGCCTGTGATCGTTGCAACCTTTGCGGCAGCCTCTTGAGTCAAACCACTTTCCCCTAGAATCGTGTATCGCTCGGGTCTGATCGAGTGGGCCGTCGTTAGCGCTTTTACTACTAAATCAGAGTCAACCCCCAACTCTATAGCGGTTGTCGGTCCTCCAATTCTCTGAAGGAAATCTCTGATCAGCTGCCAGTTTGCGCCGTGCAGGTAAGCGCACATGATAGTTCCAACCCCGCACTGCTCCCCATGCAAAGCAGGTTTTGGAGCGAGCATGGTGAGTGAGTGGCTGAAGAGGTGTTCAGCGCCGCTACACGGTCGGCTTGTGCCGGCGATACTCATGGATACTCCACAACTAATCAGAGCCTCGACAAGAGTGCGAACGCCTGAATCAGTCACAGTTCTAATGCTGGCTGCGTTCTTGATCACGACCCGTGAACTCATTAGCGCAAGCTCGGCCGCGTAATCCCCATAGTACTCATTCTTGATTCTATGCGCTAGCTTCCAGTCTCTCACTGCAGTGTACTTCGCGACCACGTCCCCACAACCGCTAGCAATCAATTGGTAGGGTGATTTCATAATGATGGAGGTATCGGCGACGATGGCGATGGGTGCGTGGGCAACGTACGAGTAGGGTCGGTCTAGCCCCTTCATGGAGACGAGTGGACTAGCGATGCCGTCATGCGATGCAGCGGTAGGTACGCTCACGAAACCTTTTCCGGCTTTCATACTACCAAGCTTTGCAACGTCAATGTCCTTACCGCCACCAACTCCAACGACTATATCAGGCGCCACTTGCCGAATCCTACGCTCAGCCTCCTCCACTTGCTCAGTGGTTGAGCTCTGAACGATCAGAGTCTCTGTACGAAAGTTCGCGCCTTTGAGCGAATCAAGCACGACTCCGCCTGCAATCGCATTCACCTTCTCACCGGTTATCATCAATACGGGACCATGAAAACCAAGCCTCACCAGTGTTTGCCCAACAAGCGGCGCTACGTTCCTCCCAATGAGCACCTCCCGTGGCAGCTGCATGTAATGCGAATCGCGTGGCACGGGTGGAATCATACTCACACCAGAAACAACAACGACAAGACCGCTATTGCTGGAACGATGGGAAAAAGCGTCAGTGCAGTCAATTTAGACGTCTTGTACACAGTTGTCATGACCCTTCTCAAGGATTTTTGACCAAGAGTCATCACTGGTATTTGCCCCGAAATCACGCCAACCTCGCATAACTCCAAATCAGCCATCGCTCCTTTGCAGGTGTCGACGATTTCAGATAGCACTGGCTCCCAGACGACAACCTCTCCTATGGGGTGGTAGCCTAGTCTCGCGTGCACCACTCCGTTAACCATGTGAGTGTCGGTTGTCATCACTTCTGCGTCATCAAACCCTATGTCTCTGACACTTTGAAGGATTACTTCCCTGAGGCCTCTGGTCATGTTATTGCCGTCGATGTTAATATAGGCAAATTTCTGTCCCTCGGTCTCCACCGCTATGACTGAGATACCGGCTGGTCCGAATCCGTCCTGCAACGTAAACCAGGGGGGCTTTGAGTGGAACACTCCGACTTTGAAATTGTTCGGTTTCCTCTCCGCTGATTCCTGAAGCGAGGCCAGTGCTGCCTCTTGGAGCGCTCCCACTTTTTTGGGCGACATAGTTGCTGGCCCGATTAGGGAGTTGTGAGCGTCAATCAGTGCCAATGCACGGAACCTACCGTGCGTGAGTCCAGCAAGGTTGCTGGCCACTTCTGAGGGTACATCCTCCATGTCTAAGGGTGAAGTGGTCATGGTGACTAGGGCGCAACTGTCGAAAAGCTGGGATGTTGCCGTGGCGGTCTCGTTTGTCATCCGGGTAACACGAGTAGCAACTCCATCATACTTAGCATCCCCCAACCCTGCAAGCACCCACTCGATAACTCGTTCATTCTGTTCTTGCGAGACAAGGTTCAATTCGTGGCCTGAAACGCCATGCGGAACCATACCAACAGCGTTGAGCCTTCTACGCATTAGAGACTGAAACAGGTATGGGATTACGCTGCTGCCAATGTTCAGAAATGGCCCAGCGTGTAGGCTTGTCGCGAGCATGATTCCTTTTGGGTCTACATTTCCCTTCTTCCTAAAGGCAAAAGCAGTGGCATCAATCTCGGTTGGCACCCCCAGCTCATTGAGATAGGATTCCAACCCTTCATTATCACCCTCTAACCAGTCCCCTAGGAATGCGCGAAACATGCGAATTGGTGAGAAACCAATGGCCTTTCGTCCGTTGAACTCTATCAGGCTTATCAGCCCGAACGAGAGCGTCAACCCCACAGTAGAAGCAAGAACTAGCCCTGCCACCATTCGTGAGGCCGGCAACCCAAGCACCAAGACTACACTCACGACAATCGCGCAGGGCTCAAGGAGTGCAAAGACAGCTCTTCCGAAGAAACTAGTTCTCGACATGGAAAACACAGCTAGGGATCTTAATGGCACACTTGCGAACAGGGCTACGATGATGGCGAAATCTGGAAAAATGAACCGTGGGTCAAAGCGGGACACGAGGGCACTGACAAGGAAAATTAGAACCCATAGCGTGGTTGAGAAGAGTGAGAGCGCAAGGCATCGTCGAAGATAGAACAGAGGATCCTTCCTCAAAATCGTAGAGTAAGTGACCAAGTCCGAGACAAGGCACGGTATAGTGAGAGCAACAGCTCCCCACACTATACCAAACGTCAGCGAGTTGAGCGTCGTTCGAGCGATGAGAAACGACAGACCGGTTCCAATCGAGGGGAGCAGTAGCGATGTAATTATGATTGTTTTGGTGGACGGAAACGCTACGTGCCGAATCATATTGTAATATGGGGTCGTACCACTGATACGACGCGAAAAGGTATGCGCCAATAAAGTGACCCACACTATCTTCAGCGTAGGGCTCGAACGATCTCTCGGAGTTTCCTCACAGAAGCATTCTCAGCGACTGTCCCAGTAACAATTATGTTAGCCCCAGCCTTAACCAAGGATTTGGCTTGTGAAGGGGTTCTGATTCCCCCGCCTGCGATGATCTTCATTCTGCTAGTCTTGCTAACAGCCGCTACCATTTCAGGGGAAACATTTTGTTTCGCTCCCGACCCTGCCTCCAAATAGACAAATCTCATTCCGAGGTACTCCGCTGCCAGTGCATATATCGCTGCCAACTCAGGCTTATCACGCGGAATCGGGTTCGCGTTTCCTACGAATCCTGCGGCTCCTGCGTTCGCTCCGATGATCAGATACGCGAGAGGGATCGGTTCAATGCCGTACCGTTTTACGAGCGGCGCCCCAAGCGCTTGGGCTCCTGACAGGTAGTATGGATTCAGCGAATTAAGGAGAGACATGAAGAAAACAGCGTCCGCGTGTCGACTAAGCCCGGCCACATCATTTGGAAAAAGAATCGTATACAACCCGGAACTCTTAATGGCCTTGACCACTGCGTCTAATTCGTAGACGGATGCGGCGGTTGAGCCACCAACCATTGCCGCAGCCGTACCAGCGCGTTTGACTTCTGTGGCCAATCGCTTAGCCGCTAAAGGCGTCAACTTCTCTGGGTCGAATAATGTGAGATGGGCGACCCCATCACGGTCCATTACTTTTTGGAGATGAGACTCCACTTTGCCTATCCGAATTTCACCCAACGACCCAGCCACTCACTTACCCAAGCCGCTGTCAACAGTCGTTCACAGACAACTAATCACTATTAAATGGTGGGGTGATCTTCCGGGAAAGTTGAAACCCGTTTCGCATACTCTCTACGATAAGCGAAGCATTCCCCGGTCAGTATCTGTTCACATTCGCGCACGTTGATGAAGCCACAATATCATTAAAGCAAGCAGGAAGTTAACATGCGACCATGAATCAGGTTGGGCCGGACAGAGTACAGCCAAGTCCTACCTTCATGCAAAAGCTTCCAACTCTGATTAGCATGATGCGTTTGCCCAACTGCTTGATGATAGGATTCGCAGTTATCGTGGGCGAATTCTTGGCGTCAACATTGGTGCCAACAAGAGTAGCCATTTACGGTTTCTTAGCGGCGTTTCTTCTCTTAGGAGCGTCCATGGTTCTAAACGACTATTTCGATCGTGAGATCGATACAATCAACGAACCGACGCGCCCTCTTCCGGCTGGAATAGTCAAACCCTCTGAGGCGTTATCGTTCGCTCTCATTTTGTGCTCACTTGGCATTCTCATGGCCGCGTATACGGGCATTGCCACATTACTAATCGCGCTTCTAACTATCGCCATTATGATCTCTTACAACACGAGAGTCAAGAGAACTGGATTAATTGGAAACATTTTTGTGAGCACGAATGTGGCAGTTCCTTTCATTTACGGAGGATTCGCAGTCGGGAGCCCTACGTGGGCTTTAGCGATCTTTGCGCTACTCGCGTTCTTAGCGAGCGTGGGAAGAGAGATCGTGAAGGGCATCGTTGATGTTCAAGGGGACAAGGCAAGAGGCGTAAGGTCAATAGCCGTCATAAAGGGAAATGGTACGGCTGCAAAATACGGTTCAGCCTTCTTTGTCACTGCAGTGGGATTGAGTGTTTCGCCGCTTCTGCTCGGCCTCGTTACATACTATTACATACCATTGGTAGTAATCTGCGACTTTGGTTTTCTCCTAACAGCTTACTCTCTGCTAAGTAACTCGAGCGCAGGAAACGCGAAACGGAGCAAGAAATTCGTGTTGATCTGGATGACGTTTGGTTTACTCGCGTTTGTGCTAGGATCGGTCTGAGCCCACTAGCACAAAACTTACTCCACTTTCAAGAGTGAATTCAAAATAGTTCACTCTCTTTCAAGAGTTTATGACACATTCTAGTTTGCTGGCCTAGCTTTGTTACCGTTAGAATGACACTCGAAGTCAAGGGGGAACACTTTTATGAGATCAAAACCGTAGAACGACAATTGAGGCGAGATAATGAAAGTAAGTAGCACCAAACTGCGAGGCATTGAATCACGCGGTAAGAGGAAGCTCTCCAAAGAAGCATTGACTGCTTTTCCGAAGGAGATCGTCGGAACTTTCGCTCACCTTCCTAAAGTGTTCAAGAAGGTTGACGTTGATCGTCTAATGGGAGACAAAATTTCACGAAGCATGAAATGGCGTTACATCCGCCGAATGGAGAGACTTGGAATCGTCAAACACGCGACCAAGAAATATTACAGGAAAATGTACGACACCATATCGGAATGGATGGAGAAGGATGCGATCCCGAAGATTCGTAGAATGGAAATGCTCGTAGAGGTTGAAACTCCGCAGACCCAAGCTAACCCTTCGAGAACTCTTCGAGCAGTTCCTTCGCCCGATCCATTCTAACTTTTCTTTCCGCTACCATTTTTGCGGCAACCTTATCGATTAGCTCACCAGTAGCTCCCACACTTATCGCCACGTTGCGCGCGTGCAATCCCATATGGCCGCGCTGAATTCCCTCAGCCGCCAAAGCCCGCAACGCCGCCAAATTCTGAGCTAATCCAACTGAGACAATTACCTCTGCTAATTCTCTCGCAGTCTTAATTCCGAGAAGCTTGACCGCGAGTTTCGCGACTGGGTTCGATGCAGTTGCTCCGCCGACTAGGCCCACCGCCATTGGCATCTCGAGAGTTCCCACAAGGTCTCCGTTCCCGTCCTTCTCCCAAGTTGTAAGCGAAGTGTAGTGCCCTAACCTAGCGGCGTACGAGTGGGCGCCCGCTTCTATCGCCCTAGTGTCGTTTCCCGTGGCTAACACTACGGCGGTAACACCGTTCATGATTCCCTTGTTGTGAGTCGCGCAACGAAATGGGTCAGCGGCAGCAAACGCGTAGGCATTCACGATACCATCAACAACCTCAGCCCCACCCAACGTTTCTTTTGCGAAGGTTGCCTTGGCTCGAGCCAACCGTTTTACTGCCAGGTTGGATATTATTCGAAGGTAGACGTGGCCGCCTGAGATTTTTTCGATTAGAGGCGCCACAGCTTCAGCCATCGTATTTACAGCATTTGCACCCATAGCATCTCTGCAATCAACCAATAATTCTGCGATCACCATTGTTCCTTGCGAGGTTTCAATGATTCGCACCTCTAAGTCGCGCGCTCCACCACCAAGCGAGATCAGTACAGGGTCTTGGGCGTTGGCGTGTTTCAGAATCTCGGCTTTCTGCGCGAGAATTTCGAATCTGGCCCTGCTGGGATCCTTGACTCCGACCACCTGAATTTGACCAATCATGACCGGTTCGGTGGTTGTGGCCTGAAATCCTCCTTTCGGCCTGCTCATCTTGGCTGCGTTGCTTGCGGCCGCGATTACTGAGGGTTCTTCAATCGCCATCGGAACCACGAGTTCTCTGCCATTGATCATGAAGTTGACCGCGACGCCGAGTGGGACGGGCATCACGCCAATGACATTCTCAACCATTCGGTTCGCAACGTCAAAACCTAAGGCTCCAGGTTTCTGAAGCAACGTTGCGTCCTCTTCGCTCAGCCCAGCAAATTGCTTCAGTGTCTTCACCCTGTCAGCAACGGAGAGCTTATAGAAACCTGCAAGTTCGGAGTTCTTCGCCATTCTCAGTCACTTGAATGAGGTTAGATACTCAGCTTTAGGGCTTGAGATAGCGCACCAAGGGACGTTTAGTCGTCGAATTTGTATTATACAATTGCCGATTGTGTCTCAGTCAACACGCTCATGCGAACATCCCAGGATTTGAAAGAGGTACATCAGAGAGGTCAGAAGATATGTTCGTTTACTTCTGCTGCGGGGCCACCTACTCCACTCGTTAAGACGGTCATCCCAGTATCCTTCCGGATATCATTGGCGATACGGTCAACGTGTTCCGTGGTCGTGTTCATCCATACTGATGGACCGGTGTCCAAAGAGAACCAAACAGGCAATCCCTCTTTCTCCCTCAAATCGACAACTCGTCGGATTATCTGAATTGTTTCCGGTGTGATTAGGAAGAGACGTGTTGTGCCGGTCATTGTGATCGCGTGCAGGCTTAAGGAATCGTGTTCCGCTAGATTTCCTATCTTCGCAAGATCACCTTTCTTGATGGCGGAGCGCATTAGTCGAAGGTTCTTGAAAGTCTCCTTCACCCTAGCCTTGAAGAATGGCGAGGAGACCGCTTCCGCATGTGCCATATCGGTTTTGATTGGTGAGGCGATGGGAACGATGGCCATGGCAAACTTCATGCTCTCGCCCATTGAAAGTTGCTCCGCGTAGGATCTACCGTTCTTGTTTGCATGCCAAAGCGCGAAACCTCCAGCAACGCTTCGACTGGCAGAGCCTGCTCCTAGTCGGGCTACTTCACTCAAGCGCTCCCTGCTGAGGTTGAGGCCCAAAGCTTTGCTTGAGGCGATGGCGATTGATGCGAATGCAGCTGCGGAGAAACCTAGGCCCTTTCCCTCGGCAATGTTATTCTTACTCGCTAACCGGAAATGCTCTTTTGTTTTTGTAAGCTTCCTCAGGTAATTGACGACATCTAGAACTCTTTCCGCTTCTCTGCCAACGGCGGCAACTCCGTTGATTTCTATCTTATCTTCCAGGTAAGAATTGTCGAATTCGATTGTGGCCAGAGTGTAGAGTTTTTCGGCACATACGGAAATGCTATCGTGAAACGGTAACCTGCGTTTCTTGTCCTTGAGGCCGTGGTATTTGATTAGGCCTTGAATGACGTGGGCTTTCCCAGTTGCCTTTCCCAAAAATGCTCCCTTTGCCGCCCTCGATTATGCCACAGGTTATTGAAGCTACCTTTCCGCGTAACTGCACCTTACTTACGCCTCAAGTAGTTGATCGGTTGTCGAGACGGATTCTAATTTGTTGATCTTTCTCGTTTTCTGACAATTGCTACGGTGCCGACAGTTGCGTCAACCATCACATGATCTCCTGTTGAGATCTTTTCGACGGCTATCTTGTCGACGCATGGGACTCCTGCGAGGATTACGCCGGTCGCTACGATGGTTTCGGTTTCCTTGTTCACGATTGCGAGGGGGGCTTGATTGTTTTTGGCGAGGCCGTAGATTACGTAGGATCCAACTGTTGAGCCTTTGCCGCAAGGGAAGACCAGTATTCTACCTTTCACTGACTTGCCTTCCAGCTCGTGTCCCTTCTCTATAAAGAGGCCAGTCTTGGCGTCGATTCCGCCGTAGAATCCGATCGGTTCTTTTGACACTAGGGCTTCTCCTTCGACTCTACCGGGGTTTATCGTTCTTCCTTGCAATACCTCCATTCCAATCTACCTCTCTACTCAATAACCTGGTCGATCAGTGTATCGAGTCGGCTGAAGACTACGTTTTGTTTGCAGAACCCGGGCAAATAGTTAGCTGCCTTTCCTGAGTTTGCTCCAGTCGTTTTGTATCCAATATCTTCAATGGGTGATACAACCATGCAGGTGTCGGCTACTACTTTTCCACCGGCCTTCTCAATAGTTTGAGTGAAGCCCATTCTGTTCGCCGCTTCTTTGACCATTCTCGACGTGCAGATCCAGAGCGGTTTTCTGAGCTTCTTTCCCTCCAGTTTGCCAGCAAGCGTCATGATCTCTTTGAGTGAGGCGTGTGGGCAGCCTAAGATTACGATATCAGGTTCTTTTCCAGTTGAAAGCTTCGAGAACGTTTCATCTAGAATCTTGCCATCAACTGTGATGGCTTCTAGGCCCTGCGTATTCATTAGATGAGCGTCTGGTGTCATACCCTCGACGTGGTAAAGGGCGACGGCGCCTGACGCGGCCATAGCTGCACCCAAAGCTTTCAATTGATCCGTGTCGGCTTCCTTGATTCCTTTGAAGAACAGTATCTTGTTCTTGGCTTGCTTTCCTACAACGTATCCTAAGGCGCCAAAGTCGGCATTGTCTTCAAGCTTAGCTTCAACGTTCACGACTAGTTCGGGTTTCCTGTTTTCGTCCAAGTGTAAGCCATAGTTGGGAGTGACGCCGCAGAGCGCGGCCGCGAGCGCTGAAGGTCCTCCTTCCCGGTTGGTTCTCGCGCCGATGACTGAGTTTGAGAAGGATATGGCTGATGATTCGGACCACGCTATGTGCTCTCTGTATCTGGGTAGGTTTCCAGCGAGATATGGGGTGCAGGTTGCGCTTACGATTATGCCCATTTTTCTGAATGCGTTCATTATACGTAGTTGTTTCTCAGCGAAATTCGGCGGGATCCCTAGCTCCTTCCAATCCTCAATGTCCATGCCGGCGGGGTTGAGGAAGGTCACCATCTGTACCTTCGCCCCTTTCTCCGCATAGTCTTCGAGGAATTCCACGCCGGGGTCGCCGATGGATTTGTAGGAGACACCTGAGACCTGGGCTGAGCTCACTGGGATCATTTTGTCGGCACCATATATCTCTCCAAGACGGACAAGCAGGCGGAAGGAGCGTTCCACAACCTCGCCCTTTTCACCGGAGAGCATTGTTTCCTCGTTTTTGGTTAGGTACATTGTTGAATGCGACTCCTGTTACTTGCTCGAAACATAATCGCTTAGGTTGAGTTGCATTGGGAGCGGTGGTCGTTTGAACTCTTTCTTTCCGCCCTCAGGAATGGTCAGGTCGAAGCCCGCTTTACAAGTCATCTGCGTATCCATATCCGAAGAGGGGTCAAGGGAGGATCCCTTTTCGCGTTTTGTCATCATGTTCTTATCGGCTTGGAACCGAGTCGCCATAGCCCATTCAACCTCGTTCGGGTCGTGGATGTTTATGTCGTCGTCCACGACGAAGACGTGTTTCATTGACTTGTGGCCTTTGAATGCGGCGTCTATAGCCTTCCTACCATCCTCCGGATGATTCTTGTGAATGCTAACTACGCCGTGCAACCATGAACAACCTCCAGGAGTGACCAGGACATCTTTCACGTCGCACACTTTCGCTACCTCCCTGTAGATCGTTGGTTCTCTGGGCATACCCATCAGCACCTTATGCTCCAATCCGCCCGGAAGGAGGGCGTGAAACATTGCGTTCTTTCTAAGGTAGATCTCCTTCACCTTCGCGACACGTTGTTTTCGTATAATGTCGAAAGTCTCCGTAAGGTCGAGAAATGGGCCCTCTTCCTGCAGTTCACCGGTCAACTCCGCTATGATTACGATATCTGATGGGGGCACTAGCTGGCCACCCACTCTCATCAAGGGCGTCTCGTCGAGTGCGTTCGCAATGTCCACTTCACTGTTTCCGATGTCGACGCTGATCGCTGCTGCCACAAGCACTTGTACTGGTGAGGATATGCAAAATGCGAACTCCTTCAACCCGCGCTTAATGTAAGTATCAAAGTGGCGTTCAAGGATTCTTAGAACCAATCTGTCTTTTGCTAGAACTTCTGCGCGGTGATACGAAAGGTTCACTCCATATTCCTTATCATAACACGCTACGACTCCTGACGCAATGTAAGGTCCGCCGTCTTTCGGGTAGTAGGTTAGAATCGGCAGTTTCCCTAAGTCGGCTCCCACGCTGTCGTAATTCGCAGCGTCAACAAGTTGCGCCTTCTTAGGATTATCGATCGCCTCAGCTAGTTTTGAGATTAATTCCTGTCTGCGAATTCCTAGTCCTGTCGCCACTAGGTCTCGGGTTGAGCACAGGTTTGCGACAATAGGCATTGTTGAGGTTTTGACGTTATCGAAGAGTAGGACTTGTCCGTCTAGCATCTTCATTAGGGTTGAAATTTCGAATCTTGGGTCAACGGGTTTGCTAATTCGCGTTAGCGCGCCCTTTTCATCAAGTACGTGAATGAATTTTGTTAAGTCCAATCAGTGCACCGGAACGATCGGCACTCTATATACCGATCGTCGTACGGAGCGCTTCAAAACCCTTCCGACCAATTTCCTCAGCCACCCGGTCCTGTAGGTCCCGGCCTGGTGTCAACGCGACCATGTACCCTCCCCTTCCCGTCCCAGTCAACTTTGCACCAAGAGCGCCTGCGTGTCTAGCGGCGTCGACGAGTACATCCAACTCCTCTGACGAGACGCCTATCTCCTGAAGCAACCGGTGGTTTTCATTCATGTACTCGCCAACCTTCTCAAGATTTAGGGCAGTAAGTTGTTCTCTGGCGATTCGCACAAGTTGATCTGCGTTCTTGAATAGTTGTTCGTATTTCGCTGGTTCCTTTGCTCTTCTTTCCCGTACGCCAGCTACGACGGTTTTCGTGTCCGCTACTTTGCCGGTGTTTCCCATTACGATTTCTACCGGCTTGGGGATTCGCATTCGTTCCATTATCTGGGATTCACCCTCACGCCTGTACCAGATCAAGCCACCATACGTGGCAGCAGTGTTGTCGATGCCGGAGGGAGTGCCGTGATAACCCTTCTCGCCTTCAAACGCAACCTCATTCACCTTCTCGTCCGAATAGTTCAATCCTAACTCGTCTGAGAATGCACGGGCGATTGCTGCGCATGATGCAGCACTTGCCCCCACTCCGCTCGCTGCGATTAGGCTGCCACCCAATGTTACAGTGAAATGATTGTGTTCGCTATCGATCTGCATCAACTTGAGCATTCTATCCAGCGATTCTTTTTGTTGGTCGAATTTCTCCGCCTTGTATCCCGGCGTCGCTGGTCTATTATCTCGCATTTCCACCCCTGACCCAGTGCTGCGTTCAACTGTAGCCGTTGTTCTCGCTCCAATCGCCGATGCAATTGCTGGAAGGCCGTATACTACGAAATGTTCGTTGAAGAGGATTACCTTGCCGAACCCTTCACCCTTACCCAAACCCTACGCATCCTCCTTTCGTTCTCCTTTAGCCTTCTAGAAAAGTCAAGCGGCAATGATGAATTATTGACGAGTGAAGGTTATCGAGGAGTATCCGACGACGGCGGATTTGTCTCCAGTAACGTCACCGCTGGTTCGGTATGCCAACAGCTCGGGCCGTACACCTTTGATTAGCTTCGATAACACGACGAGCGTCGTAATTGGACCATAGCCGCACATTGTTACGCGGCTAGTCTCTCCAAGTTCATTGACTTGCTCTTCGTCGAGTCTGAGAATAGCATCGATTGCTCCTCTATCCTTCCTGCTTGCCGCCTCATGCGATTCGTAATGTGTGAAATCACTTGACGCGATTACCGCAGCATTGCTGTCTGCAGTTTCTTGAAAAATGCTTCTCGCAACTTCTCTGCAAGTTGTGAGATCCTGCATCATCATGCAGATGGGAACGAATTTGATGGTATCTTTGTAGACGAATTGCAGGAACGGGAGTTGGACTTCTATAGAATGTTCATTCACATGGGCCGCTTCGTCCACGTCGATTATGTCGGTTGATTTCTGGATCCTCTTGGCAAGGGCGGTATCGATCTCGGCGGTTCCGATTGGAGTCTGCCACGCACCTTCAGTCTGAATCGACAAACCACTTCCCATTCCGGTGTGGTTCGGTCCGAGAATTATGAAGACGTCGGGCTTACCGTCCAATGCAAGTTTGCTGTATCCGTTTGTGGCGACTGGGCCTGAGTACATGTAACCTGCGTGTGGGCTGACTATGCCGACGATTTTCCTTGGCCCAGCTGGATTTGGTTGAGGGATCGAGCCCGGGCCAAACTGGTGGGTGAAGCATTCGGTTATTTGCTTGTTCAGTTCAGTTTTTGTTCCTGCGTAGAATGCGTCTGCGACACAAGGTTGTCTGAGTTTCAAAGCTCGCCGCTCGATCTTGGGGCGATGGCTGCGAGTTTGGTTTCGAAATCGTCGACCGTGGCGGTAATTGTTCCGTCCGCGGGTAATTCTCCTCTCTCACGCAGTACTTGTCTTGACAGCAACCAGTAGAGCATGGCCAATGCGCGACGACCCTTATTGTTTACGGGTATTGCCAGATCAACGCCACTGAACACGTTATCAGTGTCGCATAGGGCGATTACCGGTACGCCAGCTGTGGAGGCTTCCTTAATCGACTGCCAGTCTGCTCTCGGGTCGGTTACCATGATGACTTGGGGGTCTGCGTGGTAGGGTTGGAGTGGGTTTGAGATGAGGCCTGGCATGAAGCGTCCTACCAATGGGACGGTTTTTGTAATTTCGCAGAATTTCTCTACTGGAGTTTTACCGTACAGCCTTGACGAGATAACCAAGACCCGGTCGGTTTCAAAACGTGCGATGAAGCGGGCGGCTAGGCGGATTTTTTCATCGGTCTTACCGATGTTGAGGATGAATAGGCCGTCAGGCCGGACTCGGTATATGTACGGCTCCATGTCTCCTGTTTTGATTCTTGTTCCGATGTGCAGCCCTGCGGCGAGGAGGTCTTCTAGTGGTATGAGTAGGTCTTCGGACTTCGGCATTCCTTCTTTTTCATCAGTTTCAGACACGGTGCCATTACCTCAACTTATTCGAATTGTGCGCGTTTCTTCGCGGTGACTTGTGCGTAGCGTAGCAGGTCGTCGACCACGTCGACTTGCGAAATGAACATACGGCGGCAACAGTACCGATCCATGCCCAAATCGTCAAGGACCTTTTTTGGGCGCTCGCCAGCTTTGACTCGCTTTGCGAATTCTTCCCAGCGGTCCGCTATGAGCTTTCCACATGTGAAACAACGAATTGGAATGATCATTCATCTTCTACCTGTATGATTTCTGCTCTCGTCTTCTCGCGCCAGGTCCGCCGAACTTTTTGGGTTCCTTTCTACGCGGGTCCCCGGCAAGCATTGTTCGGTCGTAATTTGTCATAGCTTTCCTTAACTCAGAGCTTCGGCTCCATTGCACTAGCCCTTTTGCAACCGCCATACGTGCCGCTTCGGCCTGGCCCATGAAACCGCCACCCGTGACCCGGACGTTAATGTCTACGGCTTTCCATCTCTCGCCTGAAAGTGCAATTGGCTCGTTTATTTTCACTCGTGCGATTTCCGGGGTAAACTGTGGGAGGGGGATTCCGTTGACGAAAATTACTCCAGACCCCGTTTTCACGATTGCACGAGCAATAGCGGTCTTTCGTTTTCCAGTTACGAGTAGAAGCCTCTTCTTTTCAGCCTTCTCTGCCTTTTCTGGCTTTTCAGGTTTTTCAATCTTTTCGGGCTTCTCTAACTTCTCAACCGTCTCACTCAAAGGATTACTAACCTCCAATCTCCTTCGCTAAATCGGATAGAGTGATGTATGCGGTGTTGAGTTTTGATGCGTCAGCTCCAGGAACCTTTACTGGACTCTTCTTCGAATATTCTTCTGGGACGCCAATGAATACGTAGACTCGGTGAAAGGCAGCCTTTCCCTTAGCTTTCTCCCATGGAAGCATGCCGCGAATTACTCTCCTAAGGTAAAGATCTGGGCGCCTTTGGTGTACGGGGGCCGTTGTTTGGTTTGCAAGCGTTCTTGTTTCAAGACGGTGTTTTGCTTCTTCGACTATGTTTCTTCTTCTGCCCGAGATGACGGCTTGTTCAGCATTCAGAACTACTATCCGGCTTCCGCCCAAGGCCTGCTTTGCAGCGTAACTGGCCAAGCGGCCAAGGATTTGATTCTTGGCGTCGAGTAGGATTGGCTCGTCTGACATGCACTTCACCTGAGAATTTGAACGTTTGACCCTTTCGGGTATTTGTCAACGAAATCTTTGATTCCGACACACTTTCCTCCGGCCTGTTCGATTTTTGATTTTGCCGTATGCGAGAACTGAAATGCGCCAACCGTTACTGGGTGTTTGATGTAGCCGGATGCCAAGACTTTACCGGGTACTAGTACGAGAGATTCCGGTTTCGATGCGCGCGCGATATGGTTCAGGTCTAAAGTTGCTCGTGAGCGTCTCGGTCGGGAGAGTTGTTCGGCAGCGACTGACCAAATATCGGCCTTGTTCTCTCTCGCCTTTACCTTGAGGAACCGAATGGTCTCTAAGAGTTGAGGGTTTGTGATCATGCGTCGCAAAACATTCTTCTCCGCTTCATTCTATGGCTTTCTTTACTAGATCAGTTATGTTAACTGATTTCTTATCCAGGATCTTTACTGCTTCATCAACGATTCTTCTTGGGGGGATGGCACCGGTTGATTCAACATAGAAGACGAACGACGTGTCATCCTCCTCTACCTTGACCGGTGGTGTCTTCTTGGAATCTATTGGATTTGCCTTTGCTACGCAATCCATGCACAAAGTACAGGCCAGCTCGTCTCGGACGGCGATCTTATTTTCCGTGTCCTGTGTGAAAACGTGGGTTGGGCAGATTCTAATTACCTCGTCTGGGTTCGCGAGGTTCTCAGGGTTGACTGCGACTTTTGGCAGGTACTTGTACGCGCATGCTGACGTGGGTTGCCATTTTGCGTGCTCCAACCCTCGACCTAGTTTCGCGTAAACCTCAAGCTTCAAGCGTTGTGATGCGCCAAGTTTGACTATTGGAATATTCAGGCTTACGGGGACAACCTCACTCTCAGGCTTAAGGTCTGATGAATATACCATGACGGGCTCGTCCACGGCTGCTGCGTCAAGAGTGAAAGAGGCTCGGCATTTGCTGCAGCCTAGTTCGCTCTTGCAGTCACATTCCTCCGGAAGAACGAATGCGTCCAAGTCGGTTTTTAGTGGGATTAGGCCAAGGCGGTGGGCTACGACCTCGTCGTAAAGCACAGACGTGTTCTCAAGTATGATTACGTCTTCGATTGCCATGGCTGGAACTTCAGCCATCATCGTTCGGCGCAGCGCATTGGCGTGGGCGTGGCTCGTGCCTTTCAGGATAAACCTGAGCTTGTTATCTTTCTCTTCAAGAATCGTGATGTCCAAGACTTACGGACCCCTCACGGACAGAATGCTCTCTCGTGGGCCGTTTACGGCAGCATTTCGGCCTGAACAATGATTTCTGGGTCCGAAGTCCACGATATTTTCACTTCTGTGCGAAAGCTTTGCGAGGTAGCCTCTGCGGGGCTTATAAACTATTACGAGTTGGAAAGCAATTCACGAAGAATAATTGAGAAGAATTAATGTTTCGCGTTCCACGTCGAGTTCTCGCAGCTGGTGAAGGACTCGGATTCACTTCCAATAACGGAAATCGGCTTCTTGCTCGTCATCTTTGGTTTTGTTCTCGTATTTGCGGTCATGATTGCGATGGCGTTCAAGTCGGCAAGCGGCGGTTCAGGCAAAGGGCAGAGCGCCGGCATAATTCTCATCGGGCCTATTCCAATCATATTCGGTAGCGACAAGAACTCTGTAAAAGTTCTTGTAGTCTTAGCAATAGTGCTGATCGCTGTTGTCCTGACGTTCATGCTTCTTCCATATTTTATCGGTAGGTGAGAGAATGAGTGCACCAATCTGCGCTTTGTGTGGCAAGCAAGTAGCGAGCTATGTTTGTCAGACTTGTGGCCGAACCGTTTGCGGCAACTGTCTCAACTCGACCACCTGGACATGCTCTGCTTGCACTTCAAGCGCTAACACCGAGACCTCAACATCAAGCCTTACACACTTCTCGCTGCTGAGCATCTTGATGTTTCTGGGAACGGCCGCGATTTTCATTGGCATGTTGCTCCTAGTTCTCGGCTCAGTCTCGAACTTGAGTCAGGGAACGAGTGGTGGTGCAGTAATCTTGATTGGACCCATTCCAATAATTCTTGGAAGCGGCCCGAATTCTTTTGCGTTAGTTGCTATCGGGGCGGTCTTAACGGTGGTTATGGTTGCCTTCTTTCTAATCTTGAGAAAGAAGAGGTTCTTTCTCTAAGCCGCCGATTCTGCGATTGCCTGCCCTGCGGCGCTAGCCGTGGCAATCTTCCTTAAGGGGTGGTCTGCTTTCGAGAGTGGGCTGTGCGTGAAGTACTTGAGTTTTCCTTCCTCATCTCGTTTCACAAGGTAGCCAGGCACTGAAACAACTTTACCTGCAACGCTGATGTGTCCGTGGCTGACCAGTTGCCTGGCTTGGTATAGGGTCTTCGCCATACCTCGCCTGAAGACCATTGTTTGTAATCGACGCTCTAGTAGGTCACGTATGTCGAGGTCGAGTACATCGTCGATAGAGGCGGATTCAGAGAGGACCCCGATTCGGCCGAGCTTCGAGAGGTATTCACGTTCCAATCGTTCACGCTCTTCGCCGGTTGAGCCTAGTAGAGATCGCGCTATGCCTCGGACTTCAGAAAGCATCGTCTTATAGCGCCAGAGCTCTCTTTTGTTGCGTAGGCCGAAGTCGCCGATTAGGTGAAGCTCAACTTCGAGTTGGTCTCTTCGCCAAGGATGCCTCGGTGTAGCGTAACTCTTCCTTGTTCTCTTTGGGTCGCCCATTCATGATCCCTCTACTTCTTTTCCTCCTTTTCGCCGGCAGCGGCGGCTGCCCTTGCCGCCTCCATAACGACCTTCTTTGCAACTCCCACGGCCCTCCCTTTGCGGCCAGTGGTTCTCGTCCGTTGTCCGCGAACTTTCAAACCCAACGAATGCCTAACGCCCTTCCAGCTTCGAATGTCTGTCATGAAATCAATATCGCTCTTCGTGCTGAGCGCCAAGTCGGCACCGATAAGGTGAACGTCTCGGCCTGAGTCGAGGCCTTTTCTGCGGTTGAACAAGCGTGCCGGTAGACCATACTTGGCAGGGTCCTTCATTACATCCTCTAACTTCTGCACTTCTTCCTCCGATAGGTCGCCCATCCTCGTCTCTGGGCGTACCTCTGCTGCCCTGACAACTGCAGCAGCGTAACTGGCGCCAACTCCTCTAATGTGCGATAGACCGTAGGCTACTTTCTTCGTGCCGTCAATGTTTGTTCCCGCGACACGGAGAACGTGCCTGAACTCTCTAGACATGAACAGTATTCTCCGGATTTGGAATAGCCAGAAGAACGAACCGTATTAAACCTTGCCGGATATGACGCTTGCTGAGTTACTCGACTCCGGGGTTTGATACAGATTGCTGCTAATTCTATTCTCTTTGGTCTGTCGCAAATTTGGTCAGTTAACCCTCGCTAGTAAGACTGGCACATCAGGTTCTTAAGTGGTCCAATCTCAGCTCGATTTGGTAGGATAAACGGTGCAACGCGAGCGACCCCACGCTGCTGACTCGTTGACAACCTTGGGTCGCTTAGGCATTCTATTTGAAAACTTTTCAGGTAATTCGCTCATTACGAGAGCAGTCTACGCCGTCGCAGTAGCCTTCTTCCTCATTATCGTCATCACACCAGCAATCGCAGGTATCGTAGCACAATTATTCAGACTTCCCAGCTTGGTTCTTAGCAGCATTATCTTGGGAAGGTTGAAGAATGCAATCACTTGGTCATTTATTATTGGGCTCACCGTTTCGGGCCTAGACGTGATCGCGGGAATTCCACTAGCCTGGCTTATCGTCAGGGGTCACGGACGTTGGACTACGATTCTCGATAGTCTTGCTGACATTCCATTCGTCGTACCTACCGTGGCTCTTGGATTTTCTATCTTGGAGTTTTGGAGCGGCCCAGGAGGGGTATCACAGTTCTTTGGGACGACGGGACTCGTGAAACAAGGAGCTCTGCTAATTATGCTCCTTCACTTTGCATTTTCGTTCCCGGTCATTGTTCGTGTAATGGTCGGCGAATTCCTGAATTACCGTGAAACCTACGAAGTCGCCGCTCGAACTCTCGGTGCATCACCATTTACTGCGGTACGCACGGTGACGATGCCAATTCTCAGGCCCGGAATTTTGGCAGCCTTCCTTTTGGCATTGGCTCGTTCGCTTTCGGAGACAGGAGCGACAATCGTCGTCGCAGGCACATTTGAGAACGGAACGGTGTTCATCAGCAATGTGCGAGCTGCTGGGTTAACGTCAGCAGTCGTGGTCGCTAGCCTGATTTTGATAGTTTCCTCGCTAGTGGTTTTCGGGCTGATCAAAATAGTTGCCCCAAGAATCAGAATAGCTCCGTTGAGGGTTTGGCCTAGGGCTGAAAGAGGCCTAAGCAAGAGAGAAGTGGTTGATGCCAGAAATGGTCTGAGTCTGATTGTGTTTCTGTTCTTCGTTCTGATGCCGTGTCTATTCATCGCGCTTCCAGCCATCCAGGCTGTTGTCAGTGGGACTGCGGCCGAAGCTCTTGCTGACGTTGGGCCTTGGAAAGCGTTCTGGTCGAGTATGCTCCTTTCTTACGGTATCGCGATGTTGGCGACTATCGTGAACATACTCGCTGGACTGCCAATCGCAATCCTGATCGCGCGTAATAGGTTTGGGCTGAGAATGGGGAAGATTGTCGACTCTCTTGTTGATCTTCCCATAATTGTTCCATCATTAGCGTTGGGTGTTTCGTTGAGCTTCTTCTGGACAAACTTCGGTGCCCTACCAGAGTTCTGGGTCATCGTACTGGCCCACACGACAATAACGTACAGTTACTTCGTTCGTACGATGGCTGCATCTATTCAGGGCATATCGACGGAGCTAGAGGACGCTGCGAAGACTTTGGGTGCACGTCCCCTTCGGGTATTCCGGAAGATCACACTTCCCTTGACAAAGTATTCTTTGCTTTCAGGTGCAATTCTCGTATTCACTCGCAGCGTAGATGAAACAGGAGCCACTTCCGCAGTTGCTGTAACCCTCAAGACAGCGCCAATTCTCCTAGTCAGCTGGATCAGGGGAACTGTCCCCGTAACTCCATCAGAACGGGCGCTCGGAGTTGGATTTCTTGTCGCTACTTCATTCCTAGCACTCATCGCACTACGACTAATCGCTATTCGCCAACCACCCAGGAAAGTGGCTTAGCATATGCCTCGAGTCACTTTCCAAAACGTGACAAAGACATTCAGTAAAGTTTTGGCATTGGATCGAGTCTCATTCGAAATTGCTAATGGAGGACACCTCTGCGTTCTTGGACCAACAGGAAGCGGAAAGACAACCCTTCTCAAACTTCTTGCAGGGCTTCTTAAACCCGACAAAGGGAAGATTCTTTTTGATGGAGAACCTGTGAACGACTTGGCTCCGCAGCACAGGAACGCCGTTTACGTGCCGCAACAATACGCGCTCTTTCCACACCTCACGGTTCTCGAGAACGTCGCGTTCGGACCTTTGGCTAGAGGGAAGTCCAACTCCGATGCCATTGAAATAGCCTACAAGACATTAGAGCTAGTGAAACTCTCGAAGCGAGCCAGAGCCATGCCGAACGAACTTAGTGGCGGTATGCAGCAGAGAGTCGCGTTGGCAAGGGGGCTCGCCTCAGGAACGGGATTAATTTTACTTGACGAACCTCTTGGAGCACTCGACGCCCGTTTAAGACTTGATCTTCGTCACAAGCTTAGGGACTTGGTAAAGCAGTCAGGGTCCACCGCTATACACGTGACTCACGACCAGGCAGAAGCTATGAGCGTAGCAGACGAGATTATGATTCTGCGAAATGGCAGAATCCAAGATCAAGGACAAGCCCGTCGTGTCTATCGCAAGCCAGCAAGCATCTTCGCAACACACCTAGTTGGTGGAGCCAACTTCTTCGAAGGCATAGTCGACGACACGGTTGGCGAGACAGCGTTGATCAGCATTAGAGGAGGGTTAGTCGTCCAAGCGTCATCCAAGAACCTCACCCCTACGGCTCCAGTAATACTGGCTGTCCGAAAGGAACGTGTCCGACTTTCCTTCTCCTCCCAACACGTGGAGAACGTCTTTCAAGGTGAAGTTCGCGCCGTCCGATTTCTCGGCAACTCCAAGGAATACTTAGTTCGGATTCAGAATGGTGATCTCGTGATTTCTCGTAGGTTTGCGGAAGGCAAGAGTGGCGCATTCAAGACGGGCGACCGAGTAATGGTCAGTTTCTTGGAACACGATGCCATGGTCTTCGAGTATCCTCCGGAAGGGCTTCAAAAGGAGTTGGTGATCGAGTAGTATGCCTAGGCTCGATTTGATCGGCGTATCAAAGACATACGGAGATATTCAAGCATTAGTTGACGTCTCACTTCGAGTTGAAGACAAAGAGTACGTGTGTATACTCGGCCCCAGCGGTTGCGGAAAGAGCACACTAATTCGATGTATTGCAGGCATAAACGAGCCCGAAAAGGGTCAGATACTCATAGACGGCAAGCATATGGAAAAGGCATCAATTGAGGATCGTCAAATCGGATACGTCTTCCAGGACATTGCACTCTTTCCACACATGTCCGTGCGCGACAATTTGTCCTACGGACTATCGGTGCGTCACGCCCCCAGTAAACAAACCGTCACCGTAACCAACGAGATGCTAGATCTAATCAATATGCGAAGTCGCTCGAAATCTTATCCAAGAGAACTGAGCGGCGGAGCCCAGCAAAAAGTGGCGGTGGGCAGAGCGATCGCGACAGGCTCGCGGCTCTTCCTACTCGACGAGCCATTAGGTGCATTGGATGCGCTCGTGAGAGCCGAATTGCGATACGAGTTACGGAAATTGGCCTCAGACTTGGGCTTAACCGTAATTCATGTGACTCATGACCAGGAGGAAGCTCTCTCTATTGCAGATCGTGTCGTAATAATGAAGAATGGCAGAATCGTTGAAGTTGGAAAACCTACAGAAATCTACCTTTCACCAAGAACCCTCTTTGCTGAGAATTTCGTTGGAGAGACCAACCTCTTGGAAGGCATAGTTTCAGCAGTTAATGGCGCCGACTGCGCCGTAATAATCGCAGGACGCAAGATCGTAGCACCAGCCTGCGGACACAAGATCATCGGCCAACGAGTAATTCTCTCTATCCGCCCTGAATTCGTACCTGTCGGACTTCCGACTCCAAACAGATGGTCTGGCCAGGTCAAGCAAGTGACGTTCTTTGGTAATCTCAACCGGTACGTCATAGAACTCGAAGGCGGGGTCGACGTAATATCTGAAGAATCAACTGCTGAATACGGAACGGGCTTCAGGGTTGGTGAAAATGTTAGCGTGCTTCTTGAGGAAAGCGTTCATATGCTCTTGTTCGATTATCCGGCGGAAGGATTAGAGAAAGAGATCAGCCTAGAATAATTGAATTACGATAATTGGAGTCGTATGAGATGTCGTTAGAGAACTGGTTGTTGGCTCGAAGAACTGTGAAAGCTATCGGGCTTGTACTTGAGCATTCCAAGATGACGACAATTACTGTCGAACTCTTGGACAAATGCATTCAGGATGCGATCAACAACAGACGAGATGCGTTGTTGAGCAATTTCGACCTGCTTGAGAAGAAAGAACATGAGGCAGACATAATGCGCCGGCATATAACCGAGGAACTCGCTCGAGGAGAATTACCCCCTGATGACCGGGCTGGTCTAATGCGCTTAGACAGACAGCTGGACTGGATCACGGACTGGTCGCATGAAGCAAGTCGGATTCTCGTAATGTTCGATCTCTCGAAAATGCCCAAGGATATTCAAGACGTTTCACTCGAGATGTGTGGCACAACGAGAGAGTGCACTGTGCATGTTGCGGATACCGTCCAGAAACTCATGGATGGCGACATCGACGCATCGCTCAGAGCAGCAGACGAAGTTGAACGAGTTGAGGAGAGAGTGGACGGCCTTTACCAGAAGGCTCGAGGAATCCTGAAAGACATCGAGACAACAGAACATGTTGGTTCCGTCATCTTGTTGAGTCAATTTCTGGAGGCAATTGAAAACACATCTGACCATTGTGAAGATACCTGCGACCAGGCACGTGTGATGGCCGTAACATTGTCAAAGAGAAAGGGCTAGTCGCGCCATAGGAGCATATATTGAACTTTTTCATATCGATCGATTGCCAAGTGATATGAGAACACATGGTTAAGCACTTGGGCCGTCGTTGTCATTGATGCTGCTGGAGTCCAGTTTGATTCGTCCATTTAATATGTGGAATTGTCTGCGTGGCTGTGCCATATCTAATCCTTGAGTCGCTCGATGATGGCAGTCGCTCATCCCGCTAGGATGACAGGTACTTCGTTTGGAACGGCTCCTTTGAAATACCCTCGGGCCCCACAAGTGTGGCAGTGCCAAGCTATTGGATCTCCCGTCTTGCTTGAATAGAAAGTCTCGCTATTCTCGCCGCATCTTGGACACGATGATTCTTCACGGTCCAGCATGAAGGTTCGGAGTGCAGTTAGACAGGTTGTGCTTAGGAGGGTTAGTCTGTCACAAGTAGGCTTACAATACATAATCCCCACATGTTCCACTTTACTTCCATGAATTATGGTACCTCACGACGTAACTACGATTCACGGCGAATTTTCCTAAATTCCTAGAAAGACGAATTTCTAGCAGGCGAAAAAAATGACAAGAGTAAGGAAAAAGCAAGTGAACTCAGTGCGTGAAGTTGCGTCCTCCGAGGATTATTTCTCCTGGTTCGTCGAGTAGACGGCAACGGATAGGAGTGTGTGACCGGGTTTGGAAAAGGAGATTGGCTCTGAGTGCCCGAGATGCGGACTACTCAGCCTCAATGTCTATTATGACGATGATTCTGATTCAGCAATTGGCGCGAAGTGCGAGAACTGCGGACTAAAGGGATTCTTCATGAAGGAAGAACTCGTCCCGCTCGCAGCAGTCTAGTTTTGGAGGAAGCATCGCTTGGTACAAGAAAGGCAATCTAAACATGGCCTCATCTACGTTTGTGAACTCTGCGGCTTTGGCTATAGTTACCTAGCTTTTGCTGAAGACTGTGAAGAGTTCTGCGGATTGCATGGGGGCTCTGCCATCAACATTACTAGCAGAGCCGTATTCAGACCACGGGTTCGAGTTGTCTCAGCTGCTGGCTAGGCTACTCTTGCTGGGTGGGTACCAGAGCGTCGGCAGGGTCTAGCATCTTTTGAACCGTTGTGTTTAGGACGACTTCGGCTATGTCCGTCGCATATTCACCGATCCTTCTCAAA
>DATIYC010000006.1:0-22404 GCA_035517955.1 Candidatus Acidiferrales bacterium
AGCAAGTTCTGTCAAGAGTGCGGCTACAAACTAGCATAGTGCTCTCTTGCCTATCCTTCGAATCTGAAACAATCAACCGCGAATCTCTCTGAGCAGAGTGCAAAGACGAGCGTTGGATATGCCCAGAAGTCCTCTGGCGCAAACGTTTTTATCAGACTCACATTCCCTCCGGCTGGAAAGGCGGCTTTTGATGAGGGATAGCTTTATCGAGCAACCGAAAAACCGTCACTCAACAGACACAGCTCCATAATTCATCTACCGGAAGATTCGTAGAAATCTACGATACCACTCTACGTGACGGAAATCAATCAGTTGGCGTAAACTTCACAGCAGCACAAAAACTGAGAGTTACACGGGCGTTCACTAACGCAGGAGTCGACTACATAGAGGGAGGTTGGCCAAACGACACTAACCCTACCGATATCGAATTCTTCAAACTTGCCAAATCCCTAGACAGGGACACAATGCAACGTGTCGTTCCATTTGGAATGACCAGGCGCGCAAACACCCGTCCCACTAACGACAAGAACTTACAACATCTCCTAAAGGCTGAGACCAAAACCGTAACAATATTTGGAAAATCCTGGCCGCTGCAAGTTGAGAAGGTTCTCAAGACAACGTTGGATGAAAACCGGAGGATGATAGCGGATTCCGTGGATTATCTGCGGTCACACGGACGAAAAGTGATCTACGACGCCGAGCATTTCTTTGACGGGTACAAAGCGAATCGAGATTACGCTATCTCAACCTTAGCGGCGGCAAAGAACTCTGGCGCCTCGACTCTCGTCCTCTGTGATACGCGTGGAGGATCCTACCCGTCCGAAGTATACGAGATCACAAGGGCTGTGGTGGAGAAGTTTGATGTGCGTATCGGAATTCATGCCCATAACGATAGGGGAATGGCTACCGCCAACTCGCTCTTTGCAACAATGGCAGGAGCGTCGCACGTTCAGGGAACGATGAATGGGCTAGGCGAACGTGTCGGTAACGCGGATTTGATAGAGGTTGTTGCTAACCTCAATCTAATGGGGAAGAAGACGAGACTAGAACCCTCCAAGCTCACGTCATTGTCAGGTTTTACGTACGAAATGAGTGGAGTTAGGGAGAACAAATACAAACCCTTCGTCGGTAAGCATGCGTTCTCGCACAAGGGCGGGGTTCACGGCGATGCAGTACTAAAAGCCCAAGAAACCTACGAGTTTTTCGACCCAGAGGCCTTCGGAAACGTTCGTGCGATCACCGTCTCCTCCCAAGCAGGAAGATCGAGTCTGTTGGCAGCTGCTCGAAAGTTCGGTTTTCGACTCGTCAGAAAAGATAGCAGGCTCTCAGATCTTCTCAAAGAAGTCAAACGTCTGGAGGCGCTTGGTTCAAACCTTGAGTTTGCTGAGGCCACTGTGGAGCTCGTCTTTCTGCGAGCGTTAACAGGAAAGCCAGACCCTTTCAGGATCATCTATTGGGATGCCGCGGTACAGAACAATGGCGGCGACTCTCTCTCGCACTGCAGGCTAGCCGTCGATGTATCAGGTAAAGTACTCGAAACTACGGCTGTGGGTAACGGCCCTGTTAACGCGTTCGATCAAGGCCTCAGGGTGGTATTGAGAGAGAAGTTCGGTTCCAAGTTTTCAGCCAGGCTGGTCGGCTATAGAGTTAGAGAGATTGATTCGGAGGCAGGAACTGCAGCACGAATTGCGGTATATGTGGATTTTAGTGACGACCATAGAAACTGGACGACTGTTGTCTCGTCCACGAACATAATTGAAGCGAGCGTCGGCGCACTGGTTGATGGATACAATTACGCCCTAAGAACTGTCCAACGATCTAGCAAACGTCGATCGCGCAACAACAATCACACTAGATGAGCGTCGATCCATGAATTTCTCTGATTCATTGAGAGGGTTGTCTATGAAAGTGAATCATGCAACGTACATGGTTGGACATGGCAAGTTTCTCGATAACGCTTATATGAGGCCATTCAAATGGTGGCTGACTTCAAGGTCTACAAGTCCGTTGAAAAATAATCCGCTGTGTCGCATGGAATCAATCTTCCTGCTTGCTCTTGTAGTCCTTATTATCCTTCAATAGCCCTTCCTCTAAGCAAATTTTGGAGGAGGGGTTGACTGAAAAAATAGTATGGAGACTAAACATGACAAAAATGTCCGGTGCGCAAGCCGTCGTAGAAGCGCTACAACGGGAAGGAGTGGAAGCCGTCTTCGGCTATCCCGGCGGAGCCAATATGCCAATCTACGATGCGCTGTATGACTTCCAATCGTTCAAATACACTCCACTAAACGAAAACGGTTTCAGACATATTCTCGCGAGGCATGAGCAATCTGCTGCCCACATGGCAGACGGCTATGCACGTGCCTCCGGAAGAGTAGGCGTTTGTCTGGCAACCTCAGGTCCTGGAGCCACGAATCTCCTAACCGGCCTGGCTACGGCATACATGGACTCATCCCCAGTCGTAGCAATCACTGGCCAGGTTCCCTCCAACATGGTTGGGAGCGACGCCTTCCAAGAAATCGACATTGTCGGTATGGCAACGTCAGTAACAAAATACACTTTCCAACCTCTTCATGTTAAGGACGTTCCATACTCGATCAAGGCCGCGTTCTATTTGGCCACAACCCGCAGGCCACAACCAGTTCTGATCGACCTACCGAAGGATGTTCAGCAACGCGAGGCTGAACTTGATTTTCCCGACCACGTTGATTTTCCGAATTACAAGCCTTGGCCCGATCCGGATCCAATGGTCATCAAGACAATCGCTCGTGCAATTCTTGGCGCGGAACGCCCAGTGATTTTAGCTGGCGGAGGAGTGAAACTTGCAAACGCGTACCAGGAACTTCAGGCTCTGGCCGAGTTGCTGGTAGCGCCTGTTGTAACGTCATTCATGGGAAAGGGAGCGTTTCCAGAAAACCATCCCCTATCCCTTGGTTGTATGGGAATGCACGGGTCTCAACGCACCAACCACCTTATCCCAGAATGCGATGTTCTGCTTGTCGTCGGGTCCAGGTTTTCAGATAGAACAACCGGGAAAATGGAGAAGTTTGCTCCGAATACGAAAGTCATCCATATTGACATTGACAAAGCGGAAATCGGAAAGAATCACAAATTGCCAGTAGTCAGCCTGGTTGCAGATGCGAAAAAGGCGTTACAAGCACTAATTCGCGAGATCGAAGCTACGGCCGTCTCCGGAGAACGAAATACCTGGGTCAAACATGCTCAGGAGATTGTTGTGGCACATACAGAGCATGACGGCAACGGCCATTACATGAGCGGCGTTGAAACCGTCAAGATGCTACGCCGATTCCTACCAACGAAAGCAATCATAACAACCGAAGTAGGTCAACATCAAATGTGGTGTGAGCAACACTTCCGAGTGATAGAACCGAGAACCTTCTTCAGTTCCGGTGGTTTGGGAACGATGGGTTTCGGTTTTCCCGCCGCGCTTGGAGCCAAAGTAGCGAGACCGGACCTACCCGTTTTCGACATTGCCGGCGACGGAAGTTTCCTAATGACTGAAAACTCGCTCGCGACCAGTATTGAGGAAGATATTCCAGTCACCGTAGTTGTTCTGAACAATCGAATGCTAGGAATGGTCGCTCAGTGGCAACGCCACTTTTACAACAGACGATATTCCGGCGTACACCTAGGCAATTCGCCAGATTTCGTCAAACTAGCCGAATCGTACGGAGCTGAAGGAGTGCGTGTCGAAACACTTCCCGATCTGGAGAACGCTCTGAACAGCGCCATGCGATCTCCTGTCACAACGGTAATCGACGTCCCGATCTCGCCAGAAGAGAACGTACTACCAATGCTTCCACCCGGGGCTGGTCTGAAGGAGATGATTATTGGTTGAACGAGGACGCACAATTCCGAATTATGACCGCCTTAGTGGAGAACAAACCAGGCGTTCTCTTCAAAGTATCCAACCTGATTCGCAGAAAATCATTCAACATCGAAAGCATCGCCGTAGGCCCCGCAGAACAGCCTGGAGTTTCAAGAATGACGTTCACGATGTTCTCAGATCATGCACGGTTCGATCAGGTGATGAAGAATATTGACAGCCTAGTCGATGTGCGAAACGTAGAGCCTCTTGAGGAACGAAACGCAACGGTACGCGAGTTAGCACTCGTTAAGTTCTCCCCAGGGGCGCCCGTGACAAGACCTGAGGTGATGAGTTTTCTTGAAACCTTCAGGGCCAACATCGTCGACCTTTCAACAGACACCCTGACAGCTGAGGTTTCAGGCGATCCAGACAAAATCAACGCATTCATCAACTTCGCCCAGAACTTCGGCTTGAAGAAAGTAGCTCGAACTGGCGCGGTAGCTCTCTCACGTGAAATGATAATTCAGAAGGCAGTATGAAATGGTGAACGTATACTACGATAAGGACATAGATGAATCTCCGATAGTAGGCACAAAGATCAGCGTCGTCGGGTACGGAAGCCAAGGACGTGCTCAGGCACTAAACCTCCGTGACTCCGGTGCCCAGGTCTTTGTTGGCTTGCGCGAGAACGGAAAATCCTGGAAGTTAGCGCAGAACGACGGCTTCAAGCCGCTAACAATCAAAGACGCTTCGGCCAAAGCCGACACCGTCTTGTTCCTGATTCCCGACCCACAACAACCTGCAGTCTTCAAGTCGGATATTGAACCGAATCTCAAGACCGGTAAGACACTGGGTTTCTCGCATGGATACAACATACACTTCGGCGACGTCATCCCTCCAAAAGGGGTCGACGTAGTAATGGTCGCGCCCAAAAGCCCGGGCCAAAAACTACGTGAACTCTATCTGAACAATTTTGGTGTACCCGCTCTATTCGCTGTCTACCAAAATCCATCCGGACGTGCGCGAGAATTTGTCCTCGCACTCTGCAAAGGGATGGGGTGCTCTAGGGCCGGCGTCTTCGAAACCACTTTCAAAGATGAAACCGAATCCGACCTCTTTGGTGAACAAGCGGTGCTCGTTGGAGGACTGATGCGGCTCATCATTCAGGGATTCGAAACACTAGTCGCAGCAGGGTACGCGCCTGAGCTCGCTTATTACGAAACCTGCAACGAAATGAAACTCATAATGGACCTAGTCTACCAGTACGGTTTCGTTGGAATGCTCCAAAGGGTCTCTGATACTGCAAAATTCGGAGGATTAACCGTCGGACCAAAAGTTGTCGATTCGAATGTCAGAGAAAACATGAAGGGAATTCTGAAGGAAGTTCAGTCAGGAGCCTTCGCCAAGACGTGGACAGGAGACTCTGTGAAAAGCGCTAGAGAGTTAGATGCCATGATGCGTGAACTCTCGAACCACACAATCGAGAAAGTAGGTAAAGACATCAGGAAAATCTCCGGCCTAGAGAAGTGACCATGCATGAATTTCAGCATCGCTCTCATTGACGGAGACGGAATTGGACCAGAACAGACCGCTGCAGCAAAAGATGTTCTCTCGGAAGTACAGAATGCATTCAGTATCTCGTTCGACTACATCCCAATCGAAGCCGGTGATCGAGCTTTGGCTAGAACAGGTCACGCCCTACCTGAGGGAAGCCTAGAGACAATCAGGAAATGCGATTGCTGCCTAAAGGCTCCGGTAGGAGAAACAGCGTATGAGGTCATCATTCACTTAAGACAACAGTTAGACCTTTACGCAAATATTCGACCAGCTAAAGCGCTACCTAACGTACCCTCCCTGAATCCTATGACAGACCTCGTCATCGTTAGGGAGAATACTGAGGATCTTTACGCCGGCTTAGAGTCAGCCGACAGTGAAAAGGCTACAGCAACACGGTTGATAACGAGGCGTGCAAGCGAGAGAATCGCGAAGTTCGCATTCAACCTAGCCCAAACGAGAAGGTACGCGGTAACGGCTGTCCACAAGGCCAACGTTCTGAAGAAGACAGACGGCTTGTTTCTATCAGTTTGCAAAGATGTCGCGTCCAATTACAGCAACGTGCGTTTCTCGGATATGTACGTGGACGCGGCAGCGATGAATTTGATCAGGAGTCCACAAGAATTCGACATCATATTGACCACGAACATGTTCGGTGATATACTTTCGGATGAGGCTGGACAAGTAGTCGGCGGCTTGGGTTTAGCTCCCTCCGCTAACATCGGAGAAGAACTCGCAATATTCGAACCCGTACACGGTTGCGCCCCCGACATCGCGGGCACAAACACTGCAAATCCAACCTCCCTAATCCTATCGTCCGCAATGATGTTGAACTGGTTGGGACAACAGAGGAATGATAACGAAGCGAAGCACGCTTCACAAGCGATTCAAAGGGCAGTGGAAAGCTGCTTGGCCGCGGGCAAGGTAACGCCGGATCTAGGCGGCAAGCTAACTACGCTCGAAATGGGGGGCGCTATCAAGGCAGGATTGAGCCAGGTGGTTTGCCAATGAGCTCCGGTAACGTCCGCATCTTCGACACTACCCTGAGGGACGGGGAACAAACTCCAGGCGTTTCGTTAACGTCAGATGAGAAGGTCAAAATTGCCCGACAATTAGACAAATTGGGAGTTGACGCCGTCGAGGCAGGATTCCCAATCGCCTCAGAGGGAGAAGCTAACTCCGTAGCGGCCGTGGTCCGAGCAGGCCTGTCGTGCGAAATCGTAGGTCTTGCTCGTGCAAGCAAACACGACATAGACGTGACGGTGGATACGGGAGTCAGTTGCGTACATGTCTTCATTGCAACCTCGGATCTTCACCTACAACACAAACTAAAACTGACCAGAGACGAATTACTCAAACGAATCGGGGAATCCGTCTCCTACGCGAAGCAACGCGTTCGAACGGTGGAGTTTTCCGCTGAGGACGCTACGCGCACTGACTTGGACTTCCTAAGAACAGTTTACAAAACTGCCGAGAAATCAGGCGCCGATCGGTTAAACATTCCAGACACGGTCGGTGTCGCATCCCCTCACAGTATTGCACGAATTACGAAGGAAATCGTGTCGTCGGTGAACATACCGGTTAGCATTCACTGTCACGACGACTTCGGCCTAGCTGTCGCTAATAGTCTAGCCGCTGTTGAGGCAGGTGCAGTTCAATCGCATTGTACGATAAACGGAATCGGGGAACGCGCAGGGAACACATCGCTCGAAGAATTCGTCATGTCCGTTCAAAGGCTCTACAATCGAACGACCAGAATCAACACAGAGCTTCTAACTGAAACATCAAAACTCGTTGCAACCCTAACGGGAGTACGTGTGCCTCCCAACAAGGCGGTTATTGGGGAAAATGCATTCGGGCATGAATCCGGAATCCACACACACGGAATAACAGAAATGCCCCTAACCTACGAACCTTACGACCCATCATTGGTGGGCCGAAAGCGTTGGTTCCAGGCGGGTAAACACGCAGGTGCACATGGAATAGCACAGCAACTAGCCGAAGCAGGTTACTTCCCAGACAAGAATCAACTGGGCGAAGTGGTTGCACGGGTCAAGGACATTGGTGACAAAGGAAAGACTGTGACCGACGCAGATCTAATCGCAATCACTGAAGCAGTGATAGGTAGATCGACTGAGAGAGAACGTGTTTTGGATTTGGTTGATCTTGCAACCGTCACAGGAAAGGGACTGATTCCCACCGCGTCGGTTCGACTACGTTTGAACGGAAAAGAATACACGTCCTCTGAAACCGGGGTAGGCCCAGTTGATGCAGCAATTCGCGCCGTGCAGAAAATTACAAACCCATCGGTACAAGTCACATTGAAGGAATATCGACTGGACGCCATTACAGGCGGTTCTGATGCTTTGGCCGAGGCGTTGGTAAAAGTCGAAGACGCAAATGGAGTCGCAGTGTCGGCGAGTTCTGCAAGAGAGGATGTCGTAGTTGCAAGCGTGGAGGCTATGATCGAAGCGATAAACAAGATTCTGCTACGTCAGCGCTTTCAGGCTGCGAGCGCGCCGCTCGTTGAAGGATAAGTGAGGAGACGTAAACTGATGTCCTCCAAGAATTTCCGGTTAACGAGCAAGGACATAACCGACGGCCCTCAACGGGCTCCAAATCGTTCCATGCTCCGTGCGATGGGTTACACAACACAGGACTTCACTCAACCCTTTGTTGGCGTAGCAAGCAGTTGGAACGAAGTCACGCCCTGCAACATTCACCTGAACAAGCTTACCAAGAAAGTGAAGGAAGGCGTTCGGGCTGCAAAGGGCACACCGTTTGAATTTGGTACAATCGCCGTAAGCGACGGGGTAGCCATGGGAACCGAGGGAATGAAAGCCTCCCTAGTTAGCCGTGAAGTAATCGCCGACTCCATAGAGGTCATGGCAATTGGGCAGAGGTTAGATGGGCTCGTGGCAGTGGCGGGCTGCGACAAGAGCCTCCCAGGCTCAGCGATGGCCATGGCCCGACTTAATATTCCATCCGTTTTCTTATACGGAGGCACCATAATGCCGGGAAAGTTCGAGGGCCGCGACGTAACAATTCAAGATGTGTTTGAGGCAGTTGGTTCCTACGCCGCAGGAAAGATGAACCTCGAGCAACTGACCCGCCTTGAATGCTCCGCGTGTCCCGGCGAGGGTTCGTGCGGCGGTCTCTACACAGCAAACACTATGGCGTCTGTAGTCGAAGCCCTCGGCCTATCACTACCAGGCACAGCCTCACCGCCCGCTATCGATGATCGACGCTACCAAGCATCATACTTAAGCGGAGTCGCGGTAATGCGACTCATCGAGAACGGCATCAAGCCCTCAGACATCCTAACCTTCGAGTCGTTTGAGAACGCAATCGCCCTAGCGCAAGCAATGGGTGGTTCTACAAACTCAATGCTGCACTTGCCCGCAATCGCAAATGAAGTCGGCGTCAAAGTCACGCTAGGCGACTTCGAAAGAATTGGTCGAAAAACACCAGAAATCGCAGATCTACGGCCAGGTGGAAAATTCGTAATGTACGACCTGGACCAAGCAGGTGGGGTCCCACTCATAATGAAGAAACTACTCGACAAGGGACTGCTGAACGGAGACACGCTTACCGTAACCGGAAAGACACTTCGTCAGAACCTCGAAGAAATGACCTTTGAAGGTCAAACGCAAAGAGTAGTCAGAGAACCATCAGACCCGATCTCGTCGAGGGGTGGCTTGGCTGTTCTCAGAGGGAACCTTGCCCCCGACGGAGCCGTGACGAAAGTTGCAGCCACAGCAATTCTCCATCACCGAGGTCCAGCTCGTGTATTCAATTCAGAAGAAGAGACATTCGCCAAAGTGAACGCTCGTGAAGTCAAACCAGGCGATGTTGTTGCAATACGATACGAAGGTCCAAAGGGTGGCCCAGGCATGCGTGAAATGCTAGCCGTCACAGCGGCAATTGTTGGCCAAGGCCTTGGAGAAAAGGTAGCACTCCTAACGGATGGCAGATTCTCAGGCGCGACTAGAGGAATGATGGTCGGGCACATCTCACCCGAAGCTCAAGTTGGTGGGCCACTGGCAATTTTGAGGGATGGTGACATGGTGACCGTAGACGCAGAGAATGGTGTGCTGAAAGTGGACTTGAGTGATGCAGAGATTGCGGCCCGGTTGAAAGACTGGAAACCACCTGAGTTGAAGTACAAACGTGGTGTCCTATTCAAGTACGCAAAACTCGTGCACTCCGCTGCGGAAGGAGCAGTCTGTTACTAATTCCTGCTAGGATGACGTGCGATGCCTTCTCAAACTCTCTTCGATAAAATCTGGTCGAGCCATGTTGTATATGAGGAGAAAGATGCTCCTAGCCTAATCTGGATTGATCGGCATCTAATTCACGAGGTCACATCCCCTCAAGCTTTCGACGGGCTTCGTCTCGCTGGTAGGCGTGTCAGAAGGCCTGACTTAACATTTGCAACCGTCGATCATAACGTGCCTACGACCGCGCGCTCAGTTCCGATACAGGATCCGATCTCTAAGAAACAGATAGACGTGCTGGGCAAGAACTGTGAAGAATTCGGAATCACACTGTTCGGATTATCCAGCGCCAACCAAGGCATCGTTCACGTAATCGGGCCCGAACTTGGCATTACGTTGCCGGGTTTGACGATTGTTTGCGGCGACAGCCACACCTCAACTCATGGAGCTTTTGGTGCTCTGGCTTTTGGAATTGGGACTAGCGAGGTCGAGCATGTTCTCGCAACCCAATGCCTAAGCGCCAACAAACCAACGTCACTTGAAATACGTGTTGACGGAACGCCGAGCAAAGGCGTGACCGCCAAAGACATCATACTCTCCATAATCGGACGAATAGGCACCGCCGGTGGCACAGGCTCCGTGATTGAGTACAGGGGAGATGCTATCACGCGGCTGTCAATGGAGGAACGCATGACAATTTGCAATATGACGATAGAGGGCGGCGCTCGAGCCGGCATGGTCGCCCCTGACGAAACAACTCTCCAGTACATTCGCGGCCGAAAATACGCGCCCAAGGGAGAGGCGTGGACGGAATCCGAAAGGCAGTGGCGTAAACTCTCCACGGACCCCAACGCAGTGTTCGATAGAAGTGTTAGACTGGACGCAGGGAAGATGGTTCCTCAAGTTACTTGGGGAACAACACCCGCGATGGTCACCGATGTTACTGGAACGGTGCCGGATCCCGAGGATTTCGAAGCACCAGGTATGAGAAATGCCGCAGCTCGCGCATTGGAGTACATGGGGTTGAAACCGGGCATGGAAATTCAATCCATCCCCCTAGACCGAGTATTCATTGGGTCCTGTACTAACTCCCGCCTTCCAGACCTCATCGCCGCGTCAAAAATGGTTGAGGGTAAGAAGGTCGCACCGGGAGTTCGCGCAATGGTTGTTCCTGGCTCGCAACTGGTGAAACTGCAAGCCGAAAAGCAAGGGTTAGATCGGGTGTTCATCGAGTCCGGGTTCGAATGGCGAGAGTCAGGGTGCAGTATGTGCTTGGGAATGAACCCCGACATTCTCTCGCCAGGCGATAGGTGCGCAAGCACCTCGAACCGAAACTTCGAAGGCAGACAAGGGTACAATGGTCGCACACATTTAGTCAGTCCAATTATGGCGGCTGCGGCCGCGGTCTCAGGCCACTTTGTAGATGTTCGTGATTTGGACACTTCATGATGATGGGCTATGGAACCATTCAAACAGCAAATAGGAATCGTTGTGCCTCTGGATCGGGTCAATGTCGACACCGACCAGATCATTCCAAAACAATTCCTGAAGCTCGTGGAGAGGACAGGATTCGGTCGATACTTGTTCAACGACTGGCGTTTTCAACCTGATGGCACTCCGAAAACAGACTTCGTTCTGAACCAGTCGCGTTACAAGGGGGGTAAGATTTTGCTGGCGCGAGAGAATTTTGGTTGCGGCAGTTCACGTGAGCACGCGGTTTGGGCGCTTGCGGATTATGGGTTTAAGGCTTTGGTTGCGCCCTCGTACGCTGACATATTCTATAACAACTGCTTCAAGAACGGCGTGCTCCCAATAACACTCAACGAATCAACCGTAAACCAGCTTTTTGATGATGTCGATAAGCAAGAGGGTTACTCGCTTCAAGTAGACTTGCAGAATCAAATTGTCCGGAAGCCTGATGGCGTTGAAATTGGTTTCAAGATTGACGAGTTCAGAAGGAAATGCCTGCTCGAAGGTCTCGACGACATCTCACTAACCCTGTTACAGGAGGAGAAAATCCGCGCTTACGAGCGGAAACTTGCACCGTTCCAAGTAATCAATGTAGGAGTTTGATGAAAAGTGTTCAAGGCACCTGCGAAATACGTTTGGTTAGATGGAGAAATTGTTCCCTGGGAGAAGGCGACTGTTCACGTCTTCACTCATGCTCTGCACTATGGTACCGGAGTCTTTGAGGGAATAAGAGCCTACAAGGCTGACGAAGAGGTTCTGGTCTTCCGGCTCAAAGACCACATTAAGCGCATGGCGGAGTCCGCTAAGATTTACAACTTTGACATGCCCTTCAGCGAGGAAGAAATTTGCGACGCCATCCTAGAGCTTATTCGAAAGAACGACTTTCACTCCTCACTCTACATTCGGCCAATCGCTTTCAAGGGAGTAGGTGGAATAAACCTTGACGCTAGGGCAACGCCCACCTCATGCAGCGTCATCGCCTTCCCATACCAGAAATACTTCGACGCCGCGAAACCTGGGTTAGATGTGTCCGTCTCGACGTGGAGACGTTTGGGTGAGCCGGCAGTGCCGGCCATGGCCAAAGCTTGCGGCCACTACATCAACTCCGTCCTAGCAAGAACCGAGGCCGCGGAGCAAGGTTGTGATGAGGCTTTGTTTCTCGACAGCAACGGAAACGTCTCTGAGGGTACAGGGGAGAACCTGTTCATAGTGAAAAACGGATTAATCTCCACGCCAGGGGCCGCATCGGATATCCTGTACGGAATTACGCGCTCAACTGTAATTGACCTCATCAAGGACAATCAAATGACGTTTTGTGAACGCCCAATCGCTAGGGCTGAACTCTATACCTGCGACGAAGCCTTCTTCACAGGTACGGCGGCGGAAGTCGCCCCAATTCTGACGATAGATCGAAAGAAAATCGCAAACGCACGGCCCGGCCCAGTATCGCTTCGACTCGCCCACGAATACGAACGCGTCGTCACAGGCGCCAATGAAAAGTATCACCACTACCTAACACCCGTATATGGCATACGAACTGTTACCCCCATTCAACGAGTCATTGACCGAGCCAAGGCTTAGTCTAAGGGAGTTCAGGGCCACCTCGTAGCGATTGAACTCAAACTCATATTTACAGCGAATAAGAGAATCGGACTAGGTTTTGATATTTCGCAGCAAAAACGTCATCTGCCCACTGGCAAGTTTCAATTCAACGACGAACAAAGCTACGAGGATCAAGAAACCTACAACAACAGATTCCCGTGGAATCGTTCCGTACAGAACTTGATACAGCCAAATTGGCGACATTACGAGTATAGGTACAAGGAAACTTAGGAACGAACCCGTCAGTTGTGCCCAAACACCCACATAGCGACTCCTAACCATTTCACGAAAATCGGGAAACCGTGCGGCAATGTACATGCCGCGCGCGGACTCCTCGAATACTAAGGGTACTATCAGAATCACCGGGATCCAATAATAGGTCCCAAACGCGGGTAATATGAACGTGAAAACGAGGAGAAGGGCGAATCCGAAGACTAGGCCAAGAGCCGAAGCAAACAACATCTTCGCTCTGAGAAGCTGGCTTGGTTTGATTGGGGCTGCATAAAGGTTCCAAACAGCACTGCCCTCTTGGCCAATGCTCGCCATAGAAATGATAGAGACGAAGATGGCTATTGGGATTAGGAAGATGAAGAGGCCGATATCCAAATTCGGCCCAGAACCTGTTGACACTGGGAACATTGAAATTCCCATGGAGATTGCGATAACAAATGGAATCGCTAGAAATCTTGCCATCTCCCTTCTTCTGGTGAGCGATCGAAAGTCTTTCTGTATGAGCGCTGATTCTGCTCCGCCAATGAACGGTAGAGGCGTTCTTCCAGGTCTGTAGCCTCGTGTTGTGAGCTTAATTGAGACTGGTACTGGGACCCAGAAACGTCCTCTAAACTCAGCGGCTAGTCCGAGCAAACAAGCAGCGAATACGATAGATAGTATTGAGAAGGACGCAAAGTTTGCTATGCTGGCTTCGGTCAAGCTCAAAACTGCGAGAGATGGCCACACAACTGGAACGAACCAGACTGAGCTCTCTGCATGAATTATTGTTTGGAAGAGGTAAGTGATGATGTAACCGCTAAATGTTAGTTGAATGATGCTGAGAAGTATTATCGTGATCACTAGTCGGAAGAATATCCCTGATCGTCCGCTCTTTTTGTAGAAACTTGAAGAGATTCGGTTGGTGATCGCATCTAGAATTTCCACAACACAGGCTCCGATGAACAGGGCAACCAGCCCCATGAATGCTGTCGCGACCCAGAAGGTCCCCATTCTCAACTCAACCGCTGGTCCAAGGCTGAGGCCAAGCAGAACGCAGAGTATGAGTGAGTAGATGTACAATTCAGAAAGCGTGGAGCCGCCAACATATTCCAATGGCGATATTGGCAACCAGTTTACTAGATCGGTGTTGAGAGATTGTATTGGTTGGCTTATTTCGTATAGAACGCCGAAGAGTATCATCATGAACATGATCGCGGATGGAATTCCAGTCAAAGCCTGTGGTACAATTCGTACTATCATTTCCTGTAAAGTGGATGGAACTTTGGCAGAGATGACGTAGCCTAAGGCGCCTAGGCCGAAGAGAACTGCGACGTCTACAGCAGCGAATATTCGTGGGTCGCTGAAAACTCTTGCAAGTGTTTTGACTCGTTGCGTTCCGCGAATTTGTGACTTGGTTAATACGGATGCGAGTTCGATCATAGTTTTCAGTTTCAATGGCTTAAAGCCTCTACAACGTCCTTTGTATCTGACGATCCAGTGAGCTTCAGGAAAATCTCTTCAAGAGTTGACCCAGGTGTGCCCGCCTTCGACTTCAGCTCGGCTCCCGTCCCTTCGGCAAGGACCCTGCCCTCATACATGATCATAATTCGATCGCAGATTGCGTCAGCTATTTCGAGAACGTGTGTGCTGAATATCGTTGGGACACCATCGTCGCGTAGCTTGTGAATTAGGTCTTTTATGATGCGCGCGCTTCTCGGGTCGAGCGCGTTGAGTGGCTCGTCGAGGATTAGGATTCTTGGGCGATGGAGTAAGCCGGCAATTATGGCCAGCTTCTGTTTCATTCCTTGTGAGTAGCCATGTATCAATTCGTTCTCCCTCCCCTCAAGATCAAGCGCTTTCAAGAATTCCGAGATTCGCTCCTGCTTCATGTTAGCATCCAAGCCATGGACTGTTGCCACAAAGTCGAGGTATTCGATGCCCGTAAGAAACTCGTAAAGCCGCGCGCTCTCGGGAACATAGCCTATGATCTTCTTGACTGAGACAGGGTCGACGGACACATCGATGCCTTGAACATTCACACTCCCATAATCAGGCTTCAGAATGCCAACGATGATTTTCATCATCGTAGACTTACCTGACCCGTTTGGGCCGAGTAATCCTAGAATCTGGTTACTCTCTAGATTGAAGCTTACCCCCTTTACAGCCATGATCGCGCCGAAACTCTTCACTACATTCTGCACTTGAAGCGTATTGAGACTCATCGCACTGTTCGCCTTCCCTGCATTCCCAGTTGAAACCGAAAGAGCTTAGAAAGGCTATGAAAAACCTGACGATCTAGTACGTGGGCTCACTATGGCAACTAACGCACCGCAAAACTCTGACTCCAAACCCGTATGCAACATTCCTCTATGTGGGAAGGAGGCAGATTGGGAGGTTGAAATGTTTGGTAAGGTGGAGTATTACTGCATGAGGCATAGGCCGCGCGTTCCAGACCAATTTATGGCCAGAGTGAAATAGACGCAAGCCTAGACGATTACCTAGGTTACTTTCTGCGATAAACGGCTAACTTTCCGGTCATAGTTTTTCTAGAAAACCTTCGACCTATGCGCATCAAAGAGTTTTCTCGGCGCTGCACCGCTCCTTCCAGTTTGAAGTTACACGTTTGTAGGATAGAAAAATAGTGCGTAGAGGACTGAATCCTCTACGCTACATTATCGGTAGTGTTGCTTGGCTGTGGCTGTGTCTCGTCGGTTTTTTCGACGGTTTCAGTCTTTCGTCGGTGGTGCTCCGTTCGATGGTGGTTGGACGTGTGGGTGGACGCTGGAGTTGTTGTTTGTGTGCTAGGTGGTGGAGTAGGCGTAGTTGTCTGGACGGCCTGGGGTGGGGGTGCTTGGGTTCCTCGTCCTCTGGCAAAGGCTATGATGAGTCCTCCTACAACTAAGAGGGCGGCAATTATGACCCCTGCGACTGTTAAGTAGAGTACAGTTGGGTCGCTTCGCCAAGTTGCGATAACGTTCATCGGCTTGTCCACGGCAACCGTTGCGTTTTGGCTGCTCGATTGCAAATCTCCTTGCCAACCGTTGAAGACCATGTTCACGCCGTAGCTTGTACTGGTTGGCGTCGACGCGTACA
Organism: Candidatus Acidiferrales bacterium; assembly: GCA_035517955.1. Lineage (GTDB taxonomy): Archaea > Thermoproteota > Bathyarchaeia > 40CM-2-53-6 > 40CM-2-53-6 > FEN-987. Next base: position 15,976 of record DATIYC010000006.1, read on the forward strand.
CTTGGGCTGTGCTGCCAGCGTCATACCAGCCTGAACCGTACGCAGAGCCTTGGTCTGATTGCACGTTCAAGTAGTACTGTTGGTTGTAGAGCGCAGTTACTGTGTGGGGTGCGTTCATCGTGACTACTAATGTTGGACTGGATTGCGATGGTTGGCCATCAACCTGCCAACCTTGGAAGTTTAGTCTGCTACCACCGTCGCCTCCGATTGTTTGACCTCCGTTTTGGATTGTGGCTGTATCCCCGGCATTGAACCATCCTCCCCCTTGTGGTACCGGTGCGTTTTGTGGTTGTGCATTCGCGGTCAGGAGGTATTGTTCCTGGTATACGGCTGTGACCGTCATAGCGCCATTCATCGTCACTGAGCCACTAGTGCCAACTCCCGAGTAATCGCCAGACCAATGTGAAAACACGTAACGGGTAGTAGGCGAAACTTGCACAGTATTTTGAGATACTGAGAACGACGCTGATGTTCCAGAGGTGTAACTTCCACCTCCAGTCGTGGTTCCAAGGTTCGATGGGTTGGTGGCTACTGTTAGTGTGTAACTGGTAGGTGCGTAGTAGTTTGAGTAATAGCTGCCATAGTACGGGTAACCGTAGTAGCCGTACCCGTAATACGGATAATAGTATGAGGAATAGTAGCAGTTGTTATAGTAGTATGGATAGCCATAGCCCCAGTTGTTAGTGTAGTTCCCGTATCCCCAATAGTTGCAGTTGTTATAGTATGGGTAACTGTACCACCCAGAGTAGTAGTGGTGGTGATACGACGCTGAGACTTGTCCGGGCTGCGCAGTAACAACGATTAGCGCCACACCGACTAAGAGTATTGCGATAGTGAGTTTAGGAAGGTATCCTCTCGCCAATTTTATCAGATAACACCAGAACTTCTCCCTATTTTTGATTTACTATCATTTCGCCATCAATTATGCCCCTACAAAGTGTAGTTGCTCGTGTAGTCACGTACTTCAATTCCTTTTAAGTACCCGTTGAATCTGAGTTAGCGTAGTGGAGCCTATGGTCGTCAAGGCATTCGTACTAGTTCAAGCGCAACTAGGCCGATCAAGGGCGGTATCCAGGGCGATTGAGAAAGTCAAGGGCGTAAAGATGGTGTTCGCCGTCACTGGCGTCTACGACGTCATCGCCTACCTGGAAATGCGTGATATGACCACGTTATCGGAACTAGTGATTAGGAAGATTCAATCCGTCAAAGGCGTAGAGCGGACCCACACAGCAATCGTTGTGTGAGTTACTCAACGCTCTCTTTATTTTCTGACCGGAAGCGGTTGCCGTACAGGTTCCATTCAGGTAGAGCATATTTCTGCGCGAAAATCCCCTGCAAGTGATTCTCCTCACTCGGCAACAAATCATCCTCGAACACTCCCACACCAAATCTTTCTTGGAGAGATGCCGAGAGATGCGTCTGTAATTCCTCCACGCTGACACGTCTGCCCAAGACGCTCTCAATCGTGGTTACAGGTCTCCACTGACTTCGGACGAAGCCATTGGGCATTTCTCTTCGACTCGGCGCCAACACCTTTCCCAACGTTTGGATGTCGGTGGACACTAGCAATGAGCCATGCCATAATGTGAAATGATTACCAAGTGCTGCTGCCGCCCCGAATACTTTCCTCTCGTCAACCAGAATAGAGTTAGGAGGAGAGAATGAACTTTCTATGCCTAGCCTTTTGAGTGAATCGACGACGACGGCTGAATACTCTTCGTGAATCGCGCTAAGATTTGGTTTGATTTCAGATCCGGTTTTGATTGTGAAGTTCAGAGTACCTTTATCATGAAAGACTGCTCCGCCCCCAGTAAAGCGCCTCGCCACTTCCACTTTCAAAGACTCGCACAAGGCCAAGTCTACCTCGGAGGAGGCCTCTTGAAACCGTCCCAGTACAACCGATGGTACGTTCGTCCAAAACCTGACTGTTGGACGACTCGCTTCGAAACGTCGGACGCGAGCGAGTGTCTCTTCCAATGCCAGGTTCTTGAATACAGAATCGTAACTCATCCTAAGCAAACGCCAACGAGCAGCATCTCCGTTAACGTTCACCATGGACGGCATCGTGCCAGAATTCTTCTTGGAATGAATGGTTTAAGCACATTTTTTCTAAGGTTGGCGCCTAACTTCGGCATCAACCCAACAGCATCAGTCCCTAGCTTGCAGACCGCCATCTGCGTAGTCAGTGTGATGGGTTGTACGGAGATTATGTCTCGGTTGAGTTGTACTTTGTTGATGGCGTATTCGAGCTGTTGCTTGAAACAATCGAGGACCACGATACGATCGAGGCCAGTCTTCACCCATTCTGAGAATTGATTAATTTGTTCATCAGACAACCAGGCATCGATTCTCTCCGGTCTCAGTTTCGTGATGCGAACAGAGCTCTTCATTCCTCCAAAGAGGCAGTAATTTTCTACTATGTCACGATAAGCAAGTGGTTGGCCATCAGCCAATTGTGCACGTAATGTGGATAATGGAATTGTCGCACTCAGTAAACGAGGCGTCTCGATGCCAAAGTCTAGTTGCAGTTCATCACCTGTCGATCCGACAGTCACACAATCGTAGACACTTTGCATCTCAACCTCTCGCAAGTCCAAGTGTACGAGGCCGAATTTCCTTCGCACTAGCTCTCCAAGAATCTCCTCATCTTTACCGAGAATCTCAACCTTGGCCCATCCTTTCCTGCTGACACCAAGGAGTCGTATGGTTGCAGTCAAGTCGCCCTTAAGGTCTAAGATTGCCTTTTCGAGAATTGAAGTGAAATGGGCTGCTGTGAGCGGCCCTGGCTTTTGAAGTAGGGTTGCCTTCATTGGTGTCTGTCAGCGTGGCTTTACCTACTCAGTTCGGCCTCCAACTTCTCAATTTTCGACTCGAGAACGACAATCATGTCCGCGTTCTCCGAACTGTCCAACTGGTTTCCGCATTTGCCGCATTTGAATGAGGATTCCATCGCCTCCTCGAAGGTAACTCTGATCTCGCTGTCAGTCTTGCATACGAAGAAGCTATGGTCCCTTTCGAAGTCGAGTCTTTGTTTGAGTTTGTCCAAGGCTCGTTTCTTGCGGCTTCGAATGAATGCGTCGAGCTGGTCCGGTTGAAGTCGCCAATAGAAAATGAACCATCCTGTCTTCTCGTCTCTGACTCGGGTGCAGGAAACGAGGCCATGATCGTATAGTTTGTAGAGAACCTTCCTTACTGTGTTCAGGCGGATACCGCAATCGTTCGCTACGATCTCATCGGTGCCTTCGTTAAGTTTCTTTAAGCTCTTGACTACGGTGACGGCTTCCTCGCCGCCGAATAAGTTTGCGATCTTAATTAGTTCCTCATCTAATACTGACAATACGCTTGTTTCGCCTACTGATGTTGAACCCTTTATCGTTTTACTTCACATTAACTCTTTGTTGGGCGCCTTCTTCGAGTTTTGAAGTAAGTAACTCTTTTATACAATCCGGATTGGTCTAGTTTTCGCGGTCTGCAGAAAATGAAGGAAACCGTCGCAACCATGGGGTTTCTACTCTTCTTCCTTGGGTCTATGATGGACATAGCTGGATCAACCAATGTCACGGAGGGTGGAACGCCAGCATCGGTTTACTTCAATGTGGGCATAATCGAACTCGTCGGCACCGCTCTCTTCTTCATCGGAGTGTACTTGATTATAAAAACTCGGTAAGCGTTGAAGGTGCCGCAACTAAGATGCGGGTAATGGTTCTCCGCATCGGGCATAGAATACCTAGGGACGAACGTGTTACAACACACGTTTGCTTAACTGCGCGCGCCTTGGGCGCAGATGGCGCAATCATTTCCAACGTCCGAGACTCTCAACTCGCTGAAACAGTCAACAGTGTCACAGAAAGGTTCGGTGGAAGCTTTCATGTCGAAACTGGGAAGTCGTGGCGATCAACGATCACTGAATGGAAACACCAAGGCGGCAAGGTCGTCCACCTGACAGCATATGGAATGTCACTTCCCAAAATAGTCGATGAGATTCGTCGTTCACAGGAGGACAAGCTTGTAGTGGTCGGGGCTGAGAAAGTTCCAGGAGAGATGTATCGGTTAGCGGACTGGAATGTTGCAGTAACCAGCCAACCAATAAGCGAGGTAAGTGCGCTTGGCATTTTTCTTGATTGGCTTTTTGAGCATAGACGGCTTGAGGACGAATTCTCTAACGCTAAGATACGGATAATCCCAACAGAGCATGGCAAGACGGTTAAAACGACTTAAGGCGGAATTGGCTCTTTCGGCTTGCCCTTAATCTTGACTATGTCACCCAACGTTACTTCAGATGGTGCAGGGTTCTTCGGGAGTTCCGCCTCTTTCAGCGGCACCAGTAGTTTCACTTTGAGCTCGTGTTCAAGAAGCCTGCAAAGTCGAGTGTCTGGAATGAAACTCCCAGTCTCGATTTTCTGAATTAAGGAAAGTTTCTGGTTAATTCGTTTGGCAAGCTCGTCCTGCGAGAGTCCAAGTTTCGTCCGACGTTTCCTTATGATCTCCGAGAAGTTGTCAGAGACTTCAAGCTCTTGGACCTCTTTAGGTAGTGCTGATGGTTTACGTGGGGGCATTGGGGGTCTGGGTGCACGGACCGGGCCCACTGCAAAAGGTCTTTGGGGTGGTGGGGTTTCTTCTTGGTAGGGCTCGCCAAGTCTCTGGCACCTGTTACATACGAGCATCTTTGCTCCCTCAACGATGACCTTGAACGATTGGCCTTCTATCTGCCTCCCACAGATGTCGCAGTTCAACCGCTTCTCCCCCAATGGCTGCGAGGACTGGAAGCTTAAATTGGTTTCCTGAATTTGGTTCGGTCGGCCAATATGGACTCTCCCACGTCGGCGCAGCTTCGCAAACTGGTAGGGATAGGAAACTATCAGTTCGGACATTATGTAGGCGAGGCTCTGTTCAACAAGAAGGTTCAGATTCAGTGTTCAAGGAAGACCGGGCGAATCAGGTACATTTACAATCAGGGACGGCTGATCGCGACACTAAGGCCAAAGGATGGATGCCTAGCCATAACCCCTTACGGCGCTAGCCTAATCCTATCCAAGATCGACAAACCACCCAACACGGTCGCGGTTCAAAACGACGTATCCGAAGCCGTCAGATCCGGCGGAGATGCTTTCGCGAAACACGTCGTAAGAGCTGACCCAGAATTGAGACCAGCAGACGAAACCATCGTAACCGACCAAAATGGCTCCTTGCTAGGCGTTGGTCGAGCGATCCTGAGCGGACCAGAAATGACGAATTTCAAGAGAGGAATAGCAGTGAAACTACGAAGGGGAGTCGACGAGGTTGACCACGGAGACAATGAAGATAACGAGGTCCTATAACTCTCGGCAGTTTTTCGTGAACTCAACCCACATTCGTGCGTGAGTGCCTGCTCGTGGATGTTACGCGGGCGATGGAATTTTCCATGGAGCCGCTCGAGTATTCCCCAAAATTCTTATTCCATCCCACAATCCAGAATTCTGCGTGAATGACTATTGGCTTACAAAGCGATGAAAGCCGCTAGGGGAGCAATGCCGGGCGGCCGCGACGCTATGCGCATGATGCAGAAGATGGGCATGAAAGTTGATGAGGTTGCTAACGTTTCTCGCGTAATAATTAGAACCGCATCGAAAGATATTGTAATCGAGGAGCCAAGCGTAACTATGGTTACCGTGCAGGGTCAGGCCATGTACCAGATCGCTGGTGGTCAAGTAAAGGAAGAGGTTCCAGCACCCCAAGCGCCAACCACTACCGCCCCGTCAGAGGCCGATGTACAGTTGGTGGCGCAGCAGACTGGAAAGTCGATGGACGAGTCGAGAAACGCGTTGGTGACCGCGGGAGGCGACCTTGCAAAGGCCATCCTTAGCCTAAAGGGACAAGCTGCCCCCTCTAGTTGAAAGCTAGCCGACTATTGTTGACGCCTCAGTTTCTTCTTTCGCCATCCTGCCTTTGATTCGCTTGAGCCTGAAGAAGTCTTCGCGTTCCGCTTCTTCCAAGTGCATCTCAATGTACCGTATGGTGGCAAGCATTCGAGGAATAATCACATATTCCAATGAGTTGACTCGTCGCTTAGTTGAGGCGATCGCTTCGGCAAGCTTTCTAACTGCAGCTTCAGCGCTGGATAATTCTGCAATTGCTTTTATCGCGTCAGCCATCTTAAGAGTCGCCTCATCTAGTCGGATGGAAGTATCGTACGGGTCGTAAGGAAAGCTAGAAAGTGGTGCTACGTCCACCTTAATGTACGGTATCATGACGCCTATGACGTTCCTTGTCCTGGTCACAATTGAAAACCTGTCCTCAACTCCAATCGATGTTTGCTCCAATTTCATTGATCCCAAAGCCATCTGGGCGTCGATGAAGTCGTCGTAAGCTTCCGTCAGCAATTGTTGGGCTTTGGCTCGTAGGGTTATGATTTCTCGAATGACCTGGAAAAACTCCAGCATGAGTGCGTCG
>DATIYC010000007.1:0-46163 GCA_035517955.1 Candidatus Acidiferrales bacterium
TGGCATGTTCACGTCCAGTAGAACAAGATCTGGTCTTTCACGTTGGAATCTCGCGAGAGCCTCAACACCGTTCTCAGCAACAATTACCTCATACCCTCCTTTCTCCAAAACTATCATCGTCAACTCCCTAATCCTCTGCTCATCATCAACCACGAGAATCTTGCGCATGAAACTATTCACGCTACCACTTTGATGCAACAGAGACGCCTGAGACACATTGAACCCTCACATACTTCCTCGGAGTTGCTCTCAATTTCTGTTCAAATGAGTCGATAGCAGGCAAATTAAACAATGGTAGGTTACTATGACAACCGAAATGTTGATTCTGGAACGCAGCGTCTGGCTATCCGGTCTTATTGAAGTATCATAACAAGCTCGATGAAATCAGTCCCTCAAAGCTTCCAGAGTTCCGGTCGACAACGATATCCTGCTTCAACACTCAACCTGTGTATCTAATTCCCGTAAACCAAAATCATGCAGCTGGAATCAAAGTTTCAACTGATTGTTACTGTAGCCAGACGGACTAGGTTCAGCTTAGGAGAGATTCGGAAAATATCGGCATGGAAAAAGTCCATACTTCCAATTGGAAATAGCCGACTCTAACTTGCATAAGCCTGCGATTTGTTCTTGATAGGACACATTTGGGCTGAGTCGGAAGGCGAAGGGAAAGGAGCAACTTTTGCGTTCATGATTCCATTACGCACGATGGAACCAATAACAGCGCAGCAGCAATGAGAAACTGGACTCCGATATAATGTCTAACCAGATGAGTCGTGGTTGAGATAACGGACGAGAGGCCATGATCGTTTTTGTGAATTCTGTGAAAGAGTAAATACGTACGATCGACCCAGCCTAGATCATGAGTGAGTTCTGGAAAACTTGTGCTCCAGTCTGGACGTTCTTTGAGAGGCAAACTCGTTTCTTTCGTTTAGGGAAAAGAGTGCCGGTTGATGAAGTTATGAAGGGGCTTAGGGATTTGCAGTTTGATGGAGTTGAGCTGGGTGTCTTCGATCCTGCGAAAGACGGTGCGCCTAGCGAAGTGCGCAGAATGACCCAGTTGTTGAGCTCATATAGTCTCGAAGTTCCGAACCTGTACATTGACATTGCGGGACATTGGCCATTAGCGGCTTTCACTCATCCCGATGCTAAAGTCAGACATGACGTTGCCGAGCTTGTGAAGAGCGGAGTTGAGATCGCCAAAGGCGTTGGAGCTAAAACAATCGGAATCTCGCCCGATTGTGACGGATTCCCACACCCGTTTGGAGTAAGCTATCGAGATGCCTGGACCTGGATGATAGAGGGCATTTCAGACTGCGTCGATGCTGCATCCAAAGCCGGACTGAGGTTTGCCTTCGAGTATAAGCCCAAAGAAACTCGTAACTTTTCATTAATCGCCAACGCGGACGGAGTACTCAGGCTAATTGACCAAGTCGGATCAAACAGCATGGGAGTCTTGCTGGATACTGGGCATGCGTTATACGCTAAGGAGGACCTTCCCACAACTGTTGAGAAACTAGACCACAAGTTGTTCCATGTCCACATTTGTGACAGCTACGGGGACTGGGACGACGACCTAGTACCAGGCACGGTCCACGACTTTACAGAGTTCTTCAAAGCATTAAGAAGAATTAACTACCAAGGATTCGTGGGTTTGGACATCTATCCAATGCAGGACCCGTTAGGTGAGGTCAAGAAGAGCAAACAGTACATTGATGAAATGTACGCGAAACTCGACAAACAACAATAAGCGGCCGGGCGATTCACTTCGTGGCCGTCCAAGAAGTGATAGTATCGTCTACAGTCTTCAAAGTTTCATAACTTGGAAGCCATACCCTCTGAAAGAAATCCACGTACCTGCGATGTAACGCTTCGTCCGGTTCGCTTACCTCAGCCTCGTCAAGCCTCAGCCATTTTCTGATGACGCCCGCGTCTGGAACTTGCTTGCTGGCAATTGCTGCGATCAGAGCATCTCCACCCGGAGCCTCGCCACTTCGTTCCGCGTAGACTACTCGGTAACCCGTCACGTTTGCTAAGATGTCACGATACACTTGGCTCCTAGCTATTAGTCCCGAAACCAGCATCGTGTTGGATAGTTGGATTCCTGCCTCGCTCGCGGGCGCTTCATGCCTCATCAGGTCGAAAGCCACACTTTCAAGGATCGCCCTGTACAACTCTCCTTTAGTCGGACTACCTGCTAGTCCACAAAAACTCCCGAACCTAGAAGGATTCCAGTCGGGCGTTCTCTCTCCCATCATCTGAGGAATGAATACGATTCCCTTATCTACTGTGACGGCCGCCTTCGCTTCCTCGTCCAGCCATTTCTCCTTAGTGTTCGTTACATTTGCAAACCACTTGAAACAATGCCCGGTTGTCTTGGTTCCACCGAAACTCTCTAGCCTGTTCTTTGAGTCTATGACGTATGGGTAATTGATGAGTTGCGTTGTCATCTTCCATGGATGTTGGCGGTTGTCTTGGATCATGTTCCAGCAGCCACTTGTACCGCACATGAAATTGTGTTCCCCATCGTTGAGCACGCCGGTGCCCAGGGCGCTCATTGGAGCATCGTCACCCCCTGCCGCCACCATGGTCCCTTTCCTCAGCCCGGTTAACTCTTCTCCTCTTGCTGAAACCTCGCCAACGATTTGGTCGCATGGAACAAGCTCAGGTAGTTTGTCACGCGGAATCTCAAGTTCGTTGAGAAGTTCATCGGACCAAGTCACATGATTGATGTCGAAGATACCGCCGAGGTTTCCTGCGTAGCAAATGTCGTAGAGTAGAGTTCCAGTAAGTAAGTAGGCGGCGTACCCGTTGGGAGTGGCGAATTTGAAGGTGTTATCCCAAGTCTGTTTCCGATTATTCTTGATCCATAACATTTTCGTGAAGCCGAAGTAGGGGTCTGACGTGTTCCCAGTTATCGCCGAAAGTCTATCCAGGCCAATTAACCGAACAGCCTCTTCCGACTCTTTCGTAGCCCTAGAATCATTCCAGATAAGGGCGGGGTGTATTGGGGTAAGTTTGCGGTCTAGGGGAATTCCGCTTCCCGGATTGAGAGAGGATATGCAAATTGAACATATGTCATCTGCACTGATTTCTTTTCTTTCGCAAATTGCAATCGCTTTCTTGATACTGTCAAAGCAGGCTCGCATCCAGACATCTGCATCTTGCTCTGACCATTTCGGTTTGGGAGAATCAGGTGCGTATACGAAGGAGAGGGCTCCGGCCACAACGTCCCCAGTTTCGACATCCACAACAACCGATTTGGAGCTGGTTGTTCCAATGTCGCAACCTAGGACGAACACCAAACCCAGAGTCCTCTTGCCCGTAGATACTCCTGTCCTCGGTTATTCCCCTTATCACGTTACTCATTGGCCCTCAACTCTAGAATCAGCTCCGTAAATGACGACCAAGACTTCAAGTGAACGCTTAAAGCGAAACAAGTCCCAGTCAAGATATGTTTGCGGATTTCGGCACGTATCACCACACGACCATACGCGGTTCGGAGAAGGCTAGGGCCAGGTTCAAGGTCCTTTTCACAGAGGCTATCGCCGACCTACCATTCTCGCGGGACGACAAGTTGAAGATACTGGACATTGGGTGTGGATTGGGGTTTCTCTCGTGCACGTGTGCGGAATACTACCCACATGCCATGATTACAGGATTTGACACATTCGAGCACGCGAGTCTCAAGAACTCAAGTCTAGCAAAAGCGAAGAACAATGTGAAGATTCTTGGGTTCTCAGAGAGAGTGAAGTTTCAGAAGCAGAACTTCTTTCGGTCGGATTACCGCAAAGGGAAATTCGATCTTTTCGTCTCAAATCTCGTTTTTGAAAACTTCGGCAAAAAGCGTCTGGAGGCCTATGAAAAACTGGCGAAGTGGGCGACACCGAAATCCTATGCCGTGCTGAGTGAGATTTTCTTTGACTATAAGACAGACTTTAAACGATTGACGAGCCTCTTCGGCAGTGTCCGTGAGAGACCCGGCTCGATGATACGTGAGCGTGGATGGGTGTACAAGATGCTTGTGCTCTCCGACCCGAAGAAGAAACCTCATATTCGCCGCTAATCAGGCAGCAACGACCATGGCTTACTTGTGGCTGCAGGTCATCCAGCGCTTGATGCTGACGTCACAGTAAACTGGGAATAGTTTGCCTAGGATTCTGTTTGTGGGAAAAGCTTAGGACTACACCAACCCTTACTTGAAACAAATTCAAAGTTCTCTTTTTCTCGACATTCGCAACTAAACCGCTCCGGGGCAAAGAGCCTCCATGGCTGACGTATGGAAACAGTGTTTCTTAGCTGACGAGAAGGTACCGCTAGTCTGACGTTTACCTGCTCCTAGGAAAGAAACCATTCCTCACAGGAACCGAGGTTGGGAAGACCTTGAATATGCATAAGGCTCAGGCATATGTGATTCTTGCAAACCTTCAGGAAAAACACGTTATCGAAGCATCCGTGGGAACTCCTACGCGTTTCTACCCTGTCCAAATTGGCATCATGTTGGATGAGGTAGTCAGAGCCAAGCGATCTGAAGCTGATTCAATTAATGAACGGAGAGGCCAGATTCTGGCATATTGGCAAAGCATGCAACCAGCCCAAACAAAATACGATCAGGAAAGATTCGCGACCTTAACCAGCAGAAGAGCGGTCAACTCGAAAATCCTCGAGATGATTAGAGATAGTAAGCATGAAATCCGCCTTTTGTTAAGCGTCGGGGAGGTGATTCGGGCCAATAGCCTCGGAGTTTTCGAAACGTTACAAGACAAACTAATCAGAACCAAGGACTCACAAGCCATGATACTTGCACCAATTCAACCTGAGAGCATAGATATCGCGAGAAAATTCAGCAAATTAACCCGAGACAGGCACCTAGCCATCGAATGGCGTCATTCAGAGATCAACTCTTTGCTGGTTCCTCCTTTAATTGTACGAGATGAAGAGGAAAGCTGCATTCTTCCGCCGGAATCGCCCGGAAACAATTTTCCTAGCGACACTCTTTGGACGAATGCTCGAGTTATGACACGCATTTGTTCGGCGCTCTTTACTGAATTGTGGCATGGAAAGATGTCGGCGCAGCAAAGGATTCAAGAAATGGAAGCTGGTGAAACCTCTGGCGTAAGCGTACTAATTGATGACCCGAGACTTGCAAGAAAACGATTTGTGAATGCAATTCAAAACGCGAAACGTGAAGTCACGTACCTTCTACCTTACCAGAGGGTTCTGGAAGATGAGAACCTACGACCATTCTGGTCGGTACCTGGTCATGGTGTAAAAGTCCGGTTGATGTGCCCACTTGGTTCAAAGGTCAAGACCCAAAAATACTTCCCAAAAACTGGCAAGTCAAGGACCCGGGAATCGATTATCTGGCAATCTCAATTATAGACAGGATGCATTTGTTTAGATTCATAGTCCCATCTAATAACGAGCGTTTGAATAGCAGAGACTACTTTAGAGGCGTTTCTTACACAAACAACCCTAGAGAAGTCATCCTGATATGCCAAATGCTTGACGGTTTGTGGGATAGATGTTGACGTGATAACCATAGGCATTGTGAATTCAATTAAACGATTCTAGACTGTTGCAACAGCAAGAAACAAGTTGACTTTTTGAGTAAAGAAATCTTACTTAAGCTACGTTTCAGGTATTACTAGTAGTCCGATTGTCCGACATTTCGTTCTTACTTAGAAACGTCTCAGCCTCTCTCAAGAGAGCTTGAGGGGTAAATGGTTTTAGAAGATATCCGTCACAATGTGCCGTCTCAGCCATCTTCCTGTCAGTGTTACTGCCTAGGACAGTAAACATTACAACGGGGGTTAACCGTGTCGTTGGTCTTGATTTCAGGATTTTACAGACTTCGATTCCACTTATTCCAGGCATGACTAGGTCTAAGAGTATAAGGTCGGGGACTTGAGATTCCACCTTCTGAAGTGCCTCGACGCCGTTCTTTGCTATCGCCACGGAGTAACCGCCGTCTTCAAGAATCATTCGTGCCAATTCTAGAATAGCGGGCTCATCGTCTACGATGAGTATCGTTCGTGGCACAGGGAGTTCAACCACTTTATGGGCTAGCCGTTCATCAATACATAAGGAATATCCACCGGGACTCGGTCCTGCAAATTCCAGGCTGCCACCATCCTCTTTACATATGACTGGAAAGAGTTTTACGATAAAGTCCATTCAAATTACTCAGAGGTCAATGCAAGGCCAATCCCAAGAAAATTACTGGCAATCCTTGAGGGGGCTCTCATACTCGAGTCGGAAAAGATTCGCCAACTTCAATTCTTAACTGTGGTGTATAGCGCGCGCCTGATTTGGATGAGTCGACAAACTGTCTTCGAGAACGATGTATCACGACTTGAGACATTGGCTAAGTCAGAGTATTCAATGGTACAAAAAGCGGTTTGATTCCAGGGCTCCTACAAGAATAAGTCTACTCGATTAGGCTAAGATTACTTCTTCGAATCCTCTTCAGTTTCTAGCTTTCTTAATCTACTCTCCACGAATTCGCTCACTTTTTCTTCGTCGTATTCGTCTTCTTTCGACTGTTTGACAAGGTGCTCTTTGATCGTTTTGATGAGTTCATCCATTTTCACTGGCTTCGTCAAATACCCATCAGCATTCTTGTTGACGGCAGTGATAGCGGTCGATAATGTGGGAAAACCAGTGAGGATTATCCGAACCGTTCTCGGCGTCACATTCTTCAAGGAAGTGAGTAATTCTGTTCCTTCAATGTCGGGAAGGCGAAGATCAATCAAAGCCAAGTTGTAAAAACTGCTTTCCGCAAGCTCGATGGCTTTCTTGCCCGTATTGGCAACATCGGCTTGATACCCTTCAATCTTGAGCGCTCTTGATACGTTTTGAAGAATGGCCTCATCATCATCTATTACTAGAATGCGTTCCAATCTAAACATCCCCCGTTGTCGGAATTGTAACCGTGAAGGTCGACCCTTTGCCTAATTTACTTTCTACCGTAATCGTCCCCCCCTGAGCATCTGCTAACCGCTTACAGACCGCCAAGCCCAATCCTTGTCCTTTAGATTTCTTCGTGAAGAACGGAGTGAACAAGTGTTCAAGAGTCTCCGTGTCCATTCCTGCTCCTGTATCCTGTACTGCGATCGAGAACATGTTCTTCCCCTTTCCAGAAGTAACGGTCAGTTTGCCGCCGTCTGGCATAGCTTGGATAGCGTTTGTTACTAGGTTGACGATGATTCGTCTCATGAGCCCCGGATCCAACCATGCTCTAGCAGCATCTTCTCCTACGACCAAACTAGTCTCCACGCCTTTCGGCAGGTTAGCGTTCGAGAGAACATCTAGGACTAGCTCCCTGAGGTTTACTTCGATCGGCTCCGCCTTAACTGGGCTAGAGTAGTTCTGTAAATCTGAGACGATCTTATCCATGTACTGGACTTGTTCGTCCATCCTGCTGAGCAAAGAAACTGCTTCTCTTTTTTCCTCCTCTTTAGCGGACTGTATCAATTCCTTGGCGACGAATAGGGCGCTCGTCATAGCCTGTAGCGGATTGCGCAAGTCGTGGCCGACCATTGCTGCGGTTTCACCAATGGCGGCCAGTCGCTGAGAGTTCATTAGTTGCTCTTCTAGTTTCTTACGCTCAGTTATGTCCATGGCTACGCCTACTACGTCTACTACCTCTCGTCTATTGCCGCGAGTTACTTTCTGTTCTTCCCTGATCCACCGGTAGGTTCCGTCAGTTTGCAGGAATCTATATTCGAAGGCGTGACGATCATCTCTCCACAAATCTTTCATTTGATCCCTGTATCTTTTCAAGTCCTCCGGGTACACGTGCCTTGTCCAGAAATCTAACCCAGAATCGTAAAGCAATTTCTCCGGTTCATATCCAAAGACAGTGGACATGCTTTTGCTAACAAAAGTTGACACCAGATCTGAATTGTCAGGTGAGGGTTTCTCAATAAAAACGGCGGCGGGATTTGCCGAGAGTACATATTCCAATTGCTCCGTAACCGATTGAAGTTCCTTGGTTCTTGCTTGTACTAATTCCTCAAGATGCTCTGAGTAACGGCGGAGTTCATCTTGCTGATTTAGTCTGTTGAGAGCAGTTGCCACGTGGCTGGCCAGTGTTTCAAGAAGCATCTGATCGTGCTCACTAAATCTATTGATTCTTGAATTCTCTACATTGAGAACGGCGACTGTCTCATTGCATACCGTGACCGGCACAGCGACTTCCGACAGCATACGAACTCCTTCTCCGCCGCCATTAGTGATGTAGCCATCTATGAATAACGACTCTCGACGCGAGTCGGAAACTCGAACAGTGTTCTTCATTCTAGCGGCTTTCGCGATCACACCTGGACCATTCACTTGCAATTCAGTAAGCTTGAATCGTTTCCCACGCGAATCCTCAAGGTGTATAGACCCATCTTTTACTATCCAGAATTCAACGTTCTCGAACCCAAGCGTGAGCTCCATGGCGTCGAGCGTGTATCCCACAGTCTCACTCACTTCCTTCGCTAATGCGAGCCTCAAGGCGTGTTGGTGCAGAAACCTCAGTCGGTCCTCCATCAGCTTCCGTTCAGTTATGTCTCGGGCAATAGTTGCAGCTCCAAGAGTTCGACCATCCCTGCCCTTAATCGCTGATACTGTTAATGAGACGTCTATGATCGTACCATCTTTTCTCATGCGTTTTGTCTCGTAATGCTCAACGGACTCTCCTCTCTTGACCTTCTCAAGTATGTCTTTCACATCATCCGGACGATTCCGCGGAACCAGAATTGAAATATGCTTGCCGACAATCTCGTCTTTCGAGTATCCATACAGCCGCTCCGCACCACGGTTCCAACTGGTTATGGCTCCATCCAAATTCTTGCTGACAATTGCATCTTCCGAAGATTCAACTATGGCGGCCAATCGAGTGCTCGCTTCTTCCGCGAGTTTGCGTTCTGTGATATCTCGCGAGATACCGAGCATAGCGGATTTCCCCTTGTAGAAAACGGGCCGAACACTAACCTCAACCGGAAAAGTTGACCCATCACGTCTGATCTCTCGCGCTTCGAACACGGAGTGCCCACGTTCACGTATCTCCTTTATTCGCTGCGGAACTAGGACTGCGGCCTCGGGCGCGTTTACATCTTTGAGCGTCATCTTCAACAGTTCTTCGCGACGGTATCCTAGCCGTCTACACGCCACTTCATTGACATCGAGTAACCTTCCGTCTTCATCGTGAAAGTGAAACGCGTCATTTGCGTTATCGAATATTGCTCGATATCGTGCCTCCGAGTCTCTCAAGGCCTCTTCCGCCCGTTTGCGCTCCGTGATATTGCGCGCGACGCCCAACATGACGGGTTGCCCCTGGTAGTAGATCGCTCGGGCACTGATTTCGACTGGGAACGAGGACCCATCACGTCTGACATGTTGAGATTCGAAGACTACCCGACCCAATTCTTGGACTTTTCTAATTTGGTGTGGAATCGTGCCAGCAGCTTCAGGTAAGTTGATGTCCTTGAGAGACATTCCCAGAAGTTCTTCGTGAGTGTATCCAAGCTGTTCACAGGCAACGTCGTTGGCATCTAGAAACCTGCCCTGTAAGTCGATTAAGTAGATAGGGTCGTTCGCATTGTCGAATAGCGTTCTGTAACGCGCCTCGGAGTCCTGTAACCTCTCTTCTGAGAGCTTTCGATCAGTGATATCGTAGATGAACATCAGCACGCCAATGATTTCTTCCCTAACATCACGCCAAGGAACTTTATCGACTCTGGCCCAATGTGTTTCGCCGTCCACGTGAAGAGATTCGATCGATCCCAGCAGTGGTTGGCCTGTTCGAGCGACAGTTAAGCTCTCATGGTGTCTGCGATCAGGGTCATCCCAATTTGGGGCAAGTTCGCGAATGGTCTTTCCTTGAGCTTGGTCTAGCGTTACTCCAGAAGCCTTCTGAGCTGTTCGATTGCAGTTCACGACGCGTCCTTCGGTGTCAAGGTACCAGATTTGGGGAAGTGCCGAATCAAGAACCTGCTGTAATTCTCGCAGATGTGTTGCAGCTTTTTCCTCAGCTCGTTTGCGTTCGGTGATGTTGCGTAGGATTCCTTCATGAAAGATAATCTTGCCATCGTCATCGTGAATGTAATGTCCATGGTCTTCCACCCATATCTCGGAGCCATCCTTCCGCCGCATCCGATACTCCTTCACCTCCTCCTGATTCGTATCGAGAAGATGTTTCCCCCGCTCCTCAGGCGAGAAGTAGAGTGCTTTCTTGATGTCGGGAATGTCCAGCATTTCCTGTTTACTGGAATAACCGAACATCTCAACGAAAGCAGTATTGACGTCAACAAACTTACCCGCGTGTGTACTGCGATACATTCCGTCCAACATTCGATCGAGGAGGGAACGCGTCGAATCAAGTTTCAACTGGTTCTTGATCCGCCGCTTTGCAGTTTTGTGCTTGTTCCTCATGCCATAGGCTTTTGTCTTACTTTTCATGCTTAGAAATCCTCTCTGAATCGAACACGTGAGCGCTTCCGATTTGTTTGGTTATCAACACTAGTATTTCCAATGGAATAACGGAGGGGTTCTGATCATTTAGGATGGAAATCATCCCGAGCGAACGCCTAGCATCAACCTAATGCACATCAAGCACTATCTAAGAGTCCGTGTTCGGTCACGCGTTACATACACTGGTTTGCCCGCTCGCCACTATTACGAAGAAAAAGCGTTATCGAAACGTCGACTCAGCCTCTAGGCGCCTTGAAGGGTTATGAAATAGACACTCCGAGTTAGCCAGCATTATCCCCCCAATGCTTTGATCCTGAACGTACGTCAAACATGGTTAGCGGACGTTACGGGCAGCGGCGACCAGGGCCACAGCGTTTTTGGTTAATTGGGATATTTGCCGGAAGTTCGAAGAGTCTACGAGGTCTTTCTTGCAAATCCAAGTTCCTCCTACCGCCCACGCACCTCCCTTAACATATTCTGTAACAGTCTCTGCATTGACTCCTCCTAGGGGCATGAATCGAACGTCCGGAAAAACCGCTCGCATTGCGGTTATGTGCCCTGGACCGCCGGTCGATGCGGGGAAGATTTTGATTACGAGTGGTAGGTCTCGAATGTTGTTTCGCTTTGAGCCTTTTTTGGCGGCTGTTATGGCTCTTTGAACCTCAGTTGGAGTAAACACGCCGGGGATAGATACAACATCCTTCGAGGCGCAGTACGTGACTAGTTGCTCGTCCAGGTGTGGGGATACGATGAATTTTGCTCCAGAAGACAGAACCTGTCTCGCTGCTGCCACCGAGAACACTGTGCCTGCTCCGACAAGCATTTCGGGCAATTGTTCGCTCAGTACGCGGATTGCTTCAACTGCTTTTTCAGTGCGTAAGGTTATTTCAATGAGGCCGAGTCCGGCGTCGAGAAGTGTTCTGCCTAGTTGCAGGGCTTTGTTCGGGTCTTCAATAACTACAACTGGAACGAGTCCCGCTTTGCGCATTCGTTCTAGAACTTGCTTGGAGCTTACTCTTGGTTGCCGTTTCATCTCTGAACCCTCCCCGACCCTCCCTCTTTCAGGAGACTCGTCACCTCGTCGACTGTGACTAGGTTCAGGTCGTAGGGAATAGTGTGTTTCAGGGCGCTGGCCGCGGTCGCGAAATCTAATGCATCCTGATCCCCCTTTCCAGAAAGGATGGAATAGATGAGTGCGCCGGTAAACGCGTCTCCGCTACCAATTCGATCCACGATATTCTCGATATCATAAACCCGAGTTGAGCACAACCTTCCATCACCGAAGAGCACTGCTGACCAAGTATTGTGGGTAGCGCTTATGCTCCCACGGAGTGTGATTCCGATTTTCTTGAGATTTGGAAATCGTTTCGTCATCTGCTGTGCAACAGCTAGGTAGTTTGAGGCTGCAACCTGTTCCGCAGACGTCACATCAGCGCCTTTCACACCGAACATTTTTTCGCAGTCTTCTTCATTCCCAATCATAACGTCAACGTACGGCATGAACCCGCTCATTACCTCTGTAGGAGTCTTCCCGTATTTCCACAACTTTCCCCGATAATTCAAATCGCAACTAACCGTTAGTTTCATTGACTTTGCACATTTCACAGCCTCTAGTGTAGCTTCAGCGGTGGTCTGCGAAATGGCAGGGGTGATACCAGTAAAGTGGAACCATTGTGCTCCGGAAAATATCTTAGGCCATTCCAACATGCCGGGTTTGAGTTCAGACATAGCCGAGTGCGCGCGATCGTAGATGACTTTGGAAGGTCGATGGTTGGACCCGGTTTCCACGAAGTAGACGCCGATTCGTTCTCCGCCTCGGCTTATGTGGGAAACGTCTACACCAAATCGTCTCAGGTAATTTACCGTCGCCTGTCCTATGTCGTTGGAGGGTAGGCGGGTGACGAAGGCAGCTTGTATGCCATAGTTAACGAGGCTTGTGGCAACAGAAGCCTCAGCTCCTCCATAACTAACCTCTAACTTGCTAGCCTGCACGAATCGCTCGAAACCGGGAGGGTTGAGTCGGAGCATTATTTCTCCGAAGGTTACAACTCTACTCAAACCATGATCGCCAGATTCTCTTTCTTATCCACGTTCAGATGCGTTGACATTTATCTTGTGCGTTGCTGGATTTGCCTATGAAGCCGCATTATCAAGAGGAAACGTGAAGGGTCTGGAGCATGGATAATTACAGTGAGGCCTTGAAGAAATTTCTCGATTCGAAGGGAGTCTGGCATCGGTTCGTAGAATTCAGCGAACCTGTTAAGACGGCGGAGCAGGCAGCGAGGAAGGTTCCGGTTGATAGAATCGCGAAGTCAATTGTTATGGTCGACTCAAACGGGCACCCATTACTCGCGATTCTCAAAGCTCAGGACAGGGTAAGCTACAGAAAGATCAAGAAACTTCTCGCCGTCAAGGATGTACGGCTTGCTGGCGCTGAGGAGGTTTTGAGGTTCTCGGGATTTCCTGTTGGAGGGGTTGCTCCCTTCAACCCCATAAATCCGGTTCTTCTCGACCCTGGGGTCTTGTCGACTGATACTGTTTTTGTGGGTGGAGGGGATGTTGACAAGTTACTTGAGGTTAAGACGAAGGATATTGTGGATGTTATGTTGCCTAAGGTTGTGGACATTCTTGACGAGAGACGAAACGAGATCAGGTGAGTTCGTAGTCACAGTCTGGGTTCGAGCATTTCCAGCTGCCCCCGACTGGCAATAACAGGCCGTCGGAGCATTTCTTGCATTGCGGAAAGGCAGCGACGTTTATGCTAACAGACAAACAACTCACCTCTGAGGAGCCCTACTCGACGATGATTAGGCAGTTGCCTTGACGGATTTCTCCACGGAACCGCTTCATGGGTGAAACTAGTAGTAGTGGACGATGAGATGGGGTTACTCTGCTCGGCCAGTAAGGGTCGTAGGTTACGATTGGGGGAGGTGGAGGAAGCGGGTAAACGACCGTTGGGTACGGGACGACCGGCTCCGGCGGTGGTGGTGCGGGGGCTGGGTATGCATATGGATCGTAGTAAGATACGTTAGGATCATAGGGGTACTCGTAAGGGTACGGATTGTTATCATAGGATGGGTAGGGGTTGATTGTGGCTTCTTGGCATTGACACATATTCGTTCTCCAACAGGCCACTGCGGATCCGTTTCCAATTAAGCATATGTGGGGGTTTAGGAGGTTGTTTAGATTGACATGCGCAACGTTCACCGAAATTCGAGCTGGGTTTGCCTTACACGCGCATTGAACGATTCTTGCAACCCAACAATTCTTGAGAAATAGATAGAGGAGGGAAGGGGCTTCTTGCCCTTCGGGAGACTAGCTCCAAGAATACGTTGCTACCAGTATGGCCACGTGTAGTAGCCGTACCATGGGTAGTAATAGTATGGGTAGCTGCCGTAGTACGGAAACGCATAGCCTGGATACCAGTCAGGAACCTGTACCTTAACCGTCTTCAACTCAATTCTCACCTCCTACGCTCAATACCTCATGTCATATCCCTGGCTGCCAGGGATGGAGAAAGCTCGCTCAGGGCAACCATTAATCGTAAGTGGCAAAAGTAGAAACCGACTCTTCAAACACAATGAAACAACTATGGACCATTATACGACCACCTTCCAAGTATGAGAAATCCTTCCACAAGGGTCACAATTGTTCAATAGCGGTACTTATCGCGCAAGCAAGTTCATATCCGATTCAGACAAAAAGACGTGCCGACAACTCATGCTAATTGTCCAGATCTCTGACATTCATGTTGGCCCCGAGTTTCGGGACGAGGTTTTCCAACGAGGCCTCGAGGAAATTAACGCACTCAAACCAGACGTCCTACTGGTCACGGGGGACTTGACTGAAAACGGCTTACTTGCACAGTATCAGCGCGCGGAACAGTTGTTGAAACAGTTCTCATGCCGAACAAAAATCTTCACGAGCGGTAACCATGATTATCGGAATACGGGATATTTGCTCTTCAAGGAGTTCTTTCCATCCAAACCCGTGGTCAGGAAGAGCGGAGTAAAAATCACCGTCGTCAGCACCGCGCGTCCGGAGCGGAATGATGGTGAGGCTGGGCACAGGCAGATTATTTGGCTTCAGAGAGAATTGAAGGGAGAGAAGGGATTCAGGCTGGTGATGATGCATCACCACTTAGTTCCCGTCCCTGACACTGGCCCAAACACCATACCCATCGTAGACGCGGGAGACGTATTGCGCGCAATCAGCAAGACGGGGGCGGACTTGGTCGTTTGCGGACATCGCCATCGACCTTGGAGATGGAACCTAAACCGAATCCCAATAATTAGTGCAGGGAGTTTTTCCTCTGAGCGCTTACGCGGCTTCTTCTCCAACTCCTACAACATAATCAACATCAATGAGGGTAGGTTTACCGCATCCCTGAAAATCGTCGACGGAGAGCGCCTCAGTTTCGACGCGGTAGGGAAAGGAGAGGCGGGATTTTCAAATCTCCCCTAACGTGACGCAACCTCTCAGAAATAGTGTTTGAGAACTTCGTTTATGTTGGCTTCGTAGTCAGCGAACGGTGAGGGGCAGATGAATACGTCGTCGACACCGGCATCGTGGTATTCCTTTACTCGTTCCCTCAGGTTTTGAGCTGTCCCTCGAACGGTAAGTGCATCGATCATCTGTGGAGTTACATGCGCTTTTACCGCGTTCTTGTCTCTCGCCCTCCAAGCTTCGGACATTGCATTCGCCTCCTTCTCGTATCCTAAGCTTGAGAAGAGGCTAGCGTATGCTGGTGCGCTAGAATAGAAGGCGAGAAGTTCTCTTCCTGCCTCCAGGCTCTCGATGTCCCCGCCAACCAAGTACGAGTAGAGCATGACCGAAAGTGTGAGCCGCGGCTTGTCCGCCCTTCGGCATCCTTCGTCCAAGAGCGTAAGGGCATGGGCGATGCGGGATGGTGGATAGAGGTTTAGGATTACACGGTCGGCAAGCTGGCCTGCTTTCATAATCATCCAATCATTCAGGGCTGCAAGTGCTATCTTGGGTGGAAACTTGGCTCTTAGTCGGGCACTCTTTGGGGACGCGTGACGGCCTTGAAAGCTGAATTTTTCTCCCGAGAAATAGAGTCGTAGTAGTTTAACGGTCTCGTCAAGCCGGTGGTTAGGATTCTGGAACGGTATCCCGTGCCAGCTCTCAATGATCGCGGCAGTGCTAACTCCTAGGCCGAGTGTGAATCGTCCCGAGCTGAGCTCGTTGAGGGTGGTGGCTAGAAGGGCGAGTTGGCTAGGGGTTCTCGTGAAGACGTTCAGGATCGAGGTGCCTAACTGAATCTTCTTCGTTGAGGATGCGGCAACAGCCGCTAGTGCGGGGGCGTCACGGAGCGTTGTCTCCCCAAACCACAACCCATCAAACCCTCGCTCCTCCGTCTCGCGACTTATCGATGCAATTTTCGTGGCAGGTAGCTCGCCATTTCCACTCAGCATAATACTCGATGACAACGAATTTTCGCGACCAGTATGCCCGTGCCGATATATTAGCAAACCAGGAATCTTCAATTCAGAACAGAAACTTTGGCAGTTACGACGAGAAACGTGAAATCTCACATAATGATTGCAATGTGTGAGCCTGCGATAAGGCAGGAATCAGGATCCGAGCGAATAATCCAGATGTGTATCGCAGCAGAAGACTGGGCGCGTTGATTAGAGGATTAAATGGGTTAGAGTTAGGAATTGGCCCACAACTACTCCTACTATAAAGGACAGCGCTGTTCCTATTAATCCAAGCAGCACGTACCGAATTCCAAACCTCCATGGAGATGCATGACTAAACTTTCCCACAGCAATCCCCAAGGCGAAGAGTAACACTAACCCAATAATCAATGAGCTAACCATTGCATCCCTCAAACCAAAGATGATGAAAGGTGCTACTATCACTATTGTTGACGCAACTGAGTGCAAGAAAGCCAGGAGAGTACTCCTATTCGTTTCATTTATGCTGTTGAGATGCTCGTTTTCTTGGATATGCTCGGCTCGCTCCGCTAGTTCCGACGCATAAAACCCAAACGTATTTCCAAACGCGTTTGCAAGGCCTGCAACCAATCCCGCGACGATTACTGCCCCTGAGTTTTGCGTGGCAGTTGCGATTCCAATGACTACACCGAGAATAGTAATCATGCCATCGACCGTACCGAAGGCTACGCCTTGAAGGCCTTCGATATAGTCGAACATTTTCACGGCTGTTCCATCCTCAGCGGCCCCATCAAGGACGTCTTAATGGTAAGAGTTGCTTTTCATCTTTGGAACTGACGTTGCATACGCTGATAAACGTCAAAACGATAATCGAATGGATTTTCCGCCGATACAGCCGGTTAGATCGCACATTCCACTTAGCTGTATACTGATTGACCTAGGCGTGGAAGGGCTGTGCTGAGGGAATTTAGGGGTTAGTGAAAGAGCAATGCCCAAAGTCTTATCTCGTGTTCTGAGTCGAGTTACATTAGCTTTCGATTGGAGTTATCGCTGGAATTGGGATTGCAGGAGATCGAGATCAGCGACCTATCATTCGTCTATGAGAATCGCGCTGATCCTGCGCTCGAAAAGTTGAATTTGTCCGTCGGCAGGCACGAATTTGTTCTTTTGGCAGGGGCTAGTGGCTCAGGGAAATCGACGCTACTAAAATGCATTAACGGTTTGATTCCGC
The DNA here is from genome assembly GCA_035517955.1 of Candidatus Acidiferrales bacterium. Classification (GTDB taxonomy): domain Archaea; phylum Thermoproteota; class Bathyarchaeia; order 40CM-2-53-6; family 40CM-2-53-6; genus FEN-987. Next base: position 17,110 of record DATIYC010000007.1, read on the forward strand.
ACCGGTACGTGGGCGAGTACTCGGGCGACGTTAAAATTAGGGGGCAATCAGTCTCGAACTCGCGCTTTCTCCAACTCTCCTTGATCGTGGGAACCGTTCTCCAAGAAGCCGACAAGCAACTCGTCTCCTCCATTGTGGAGGACGATGTAGCCTTCGGCCCAGGAAACCTAGCTCTACCCAGAGAGGAAATTGACAGACGCGTCAAGTATGGGTTAGAGTCAATGGACATCCTAGGCCTTCGGGAGCGATCCATCTTCGCCATATCGGGGGGGCAAAAGCAGAAACTGGCCATCGCTGACGTTTTGGTAATGGAGCCAGACATCCTACTCTTCGATGAACCCCTTGCCAACTTAGACTCCAATGGCGTCAGGCTCATGCAAAGCATTCTCCGTACCCTGCATGCTTCAGGTAAGACGATAATAGTAGCAGAGCACAGGACCGAGGAGGTCCTAAAAGCGGACCCCACAAGAGTCGTGGTGATCGATAAAGGACGAATGATGGCGGATAGCACGGACCCGAAAGTTCTCGTGAAATTCAGAAACGTCATCAAGGTACCGGCTGAGTACTTTCTGAACGGCCAGATCCGAGAAACCATATCAACCACCTGTAATAAGGACACTCGCCCTTCAACAACTCAGATTTCAAAGGAACTCATTCGCATAGAAGGAATGAGCTTTGAATACTCAGGCGGCATCAAAGCGCTAAGTGACATCAATCTAAGGGTAGACGAGGGTGAAAGAATTGCCCTACTTGGAAACAACGGCGCTGGAAAATCCACGCTAGCATTAAGTCTCATTGGTTTGCTAAAGCCCACCTCTGGGCAAGTGTTTATTCGGGGTCAGGACACGAGGGGACTGTCAACCTCTGAAATCGCTCGATCTGTTTGCCTAGTTTTTCAGAGTCCATTCTCCATGCTCTTCGCGAAGACAGTTCGAGAGGAATTGAGCTTCGGCCCAAAGAACCTTGGCCTTCCTTTGGAGGAGATCGAGAAGATTGTGCCTGAAACCGCGAGCCGATGCTCAATTAGTCACCTGATCGACAATTCACCATTCGCTTCAAGCTTTGGTGAGAAGAAGCGAATTTGCGTTGGGTCGGTCCTGACGATGCAACCGCGTTGCATTATCTTGGATGAGCCCACAGCGGGGCAAGATTACCGAAGCTACTCCAACTTCATGAACTTCATAATTGCACTAAGGGAGCACGTGAAATCCTTCGTTATTATTACTCACGACCCAGACCTTGCAATTGAGTACGCGGACAGGGCGATTATTCTAAGCAATGGCCGGGTTATAGCCGACGGGCCAACACGGAAAGTTTTGGCAGATCCGGATATTCTTAGGCAAGGCGCAATCCGCGAAACATCTCTTATCGAACTGTCCATGAAAGCAACTGGCGGAAAATCGATCCTGACTCTTGAGCAGCTAACCAAAGAAGCCGCTTTCGCTAGCTCTTAAATATCAAGAGCGGCGAAATCACATCTAGTGAAAATGTTGGGCACTAAAGGAATGAAGGAGTCATTCTTTTCGGCGAAACAGATCGTTGCTATGGCAGTCGGCACTGCCCTGTATGCGGCACTAACGATACCCTTCAACGTACTCCAGATTCCAGGCTCAGGAGGCCTCGTCGCAATTCGACCTACCGTAGCCATTCCAATGCTATTCGGATTCGTGTTCGGCCCCATCACGGGCTTCGTCTCTGGTCTCTTAGGAAACATACTCTCAGACCAAGTCTCATTCGGGGGATTCTTCTGGAACTGGGATATTGGAAACGGACTTCTTGGAGCCGTACCAGGTATAGGGTATTTTATCGTCAAGCGAACTGATTGGGCCAAGGCTAGAGCGCTACTCACGTCATCTGTGCTAGCAATCGTAGGTTCGATCGTAGGAATTGGGTTCGCAGCAATGACAGACCTAGCCTTCCAGATAGGCCTCAGCACCCTCGGCGCAGCCTTAGCTGAATTCTACTCCGCAGCCGCAACCGACGCAGTTAATGGCGCAATTCTCACCCCCATACTCTTACTTGCGTACGCGAGAGCCACAGCCGGACGCGCAAGAAGAGTATAGCAAGAATCCTCAATGATTCAGATCAAGTACTTTCCAGGAACGAGCCTACTACACCGGCTAGACCCGCGAGTAAAATTCCTCCTCGTCGCCCTGTTCATTTTCGCGGAGGTTGCATTTCTCGATATTCGAATTCTGATTTTCCCGATTGTAGCATCAATCCTCCTTTACCTATCAGCACGGATACCCTTCAAGGAGGTGAAGGGAACGTGGAAGTTTTTGTTGGGGGTCATTGGTTTCATTACTTCGGTCAACGCGTTATTCACGTTTCTCGGGTACAATGTTCCAAACCCACACATCATTGTTGGCTTCTGGGTTTTCAACATCACAACCGAGGGAATTGTGATAATGCTAGCTTCCCTGATGCGGTTCCTGTCTTTGGCTACGATTTCAATGTGCGTAGTTAACACCACGGACCCGGGACTCTACGCGCCTGCTCTTGCAAAACTGAAAGTTCCGTACAAGGGCGCATTCGTAGTTGACTTGTCTATGCGCTACTTCCCCGTTTACGTTGAGGAGTTGGAGACAACGATGAATGCGCAAATGGCTAGGGGGTTTAAAGTGAAGGCAAAAGGCGGGTGGTTCGCTAGAATCCTAAACACCGTGCCTCTCATCGTCCCCGTCGCGATGACCTCCATGTTATCCATATACGATGTAGCAGATGCGATGGAACTTCGCGCCTTCGGAGCCGAAAAGAAACGCACATGGTATCGGACGGTTAACTTCAAACAGATCGATTACGGAGCTACGATTATTCTCTTCGCACTACTCGTGGTAGCGGTTTATCTGCGGATTAAGTTTCCAACTCCATGGTTCCCAACCTAACACACTCGGCAAATTCGCGGTGCTTTGGGGAAGCATTTTTATGAGTCCTAGTGGCAGGTTCCATGCGTAATCCATACGGAATAAAAGATGCTTGGAAATGGCCGCAGTAACAGAGGAACAAGTAACTTTCACTGAGAAGGCTCTGGTAAGAGCCAAGACCATACTCCAAAAGCCTGAAAATTCTGGTAAGGCTCTTCGAGTCTTCGTGTTCGGTGGAGGTTGTGCAGGCCTAAACTACGGTATGGCTATGGGGTTCGTAAAACCAGACGACTACGTGATGGAGAGTGAAGGCCACAAGATCGTTATCGACCCGAAGAGTATGGAGTTGTTGAAAGGGATGCAGGTGGATTACTACGAAAGCATTCAATCGTCCGGTTTCAAATTCAATAACCCAAACGCCATCGCAAGCTGCGGTTGTGGCTTATCATTCAAAACTGCTCAGAAAACGGAAATGGCTCACACGAAACCGTGTCACTGAGAACTCAGCGCAGTTATGGTGGCGGTATTCTCTTAATCGCTAATTGAATATCTTGAGCCTTGACAGTTTTCCTGCCAGCGTGCCGAGCGAGTTCGGTTGCTTCCTTCCCAACCTTAACAGCGAACTCTTCCAGTAACTTGCCCAACTCTTCCACTGCATCATCACCGACTCTGTCGGCACCAGCCATCTCAATTAATCGGCGTACTGCAGCCGTGGAAAGTTCGTCAGGTGGCATCAAAAACCACGATTCTTCACGCGTGGGCGTTGAAGCTATTAAAACTTCGCCCATCAGCTTAACCGAGCTTGATAGAGAGATGTTTTCAGCTTATTAGCTCACATTGGGCGAAGTTCACAGTTTCGTTACATAAAATGGGCTATTTCACTGTTTTTTTGCGCGCCATAATGTCGAAGCCTAGCCTTCGCTACCATCGAATTTACGAATGCGTCAGCTGGGTTAAACATTCAGCAGCGAGTATAGCACAATATACCGCTTGCAAGCGACGTGGGTTTTCCTAATCGGCTATTTTGATGCACTGGGTAGCGCACTGTATTTCGCAGGCTCTACAAGCTATGCATGCTTCCTGGTTCACAACCACTGACTTCTTACCCTCAAAGCCAGCTACTTCCTTCAATTCAAAAACTGAAACGGGACACAAGTCCGCACAGACGCCGTCTCCGTTACATTTCGCAGTATCCACGGTAACAGTGACCATTTTTCTTGCACCACTGTGAGGCCGGGGGGCGCGGGTTGTAATAAGCCCATAGTCTAGAGAATAAGAGAGCTCTGAAATGCAAATAGGCGATTAACCTTGAGCTACGTTGACGCACACGTACATCTCGCCGACCCCGGCTACGCTGGTAAAGTGCAGCAAATAATCGACGACGCAACGCAACACAACATTTCCTATATGCTTTCAAACGCCGTCGATTACGAAACGTCGCTCGCAACAATCAACCTCGCCAAACAATACCCCACTCGAGTCCTAGCAGCCATCGGCGTTCACCCATCAACTGTAACATTCCAACCCAACACAAACTTACACCTCGAAGACTTCGATTCGATGATCAAGGAAAACTCAGAGGTCGTAACGTCCATAGGGGAGATCGGGCTTGACGGCAAATACACTCAAGACAAACAACTCAAGGATCAACAACGAGAGGTCTTCTGCTTTTTCTTGCAACTCGCAGAAAAACGAAAACTCCCCGTCGTAGTACACTCGCGGCAAGCAGTGGAAGAAACACTTGAAACGTTGGCCGAATATCATCTCAACAAGGTTCTCCTCCACTGGTACGATGGCCCAACAGAAAACCTACCAAAATTCTCCGAGCGCGGCTACTTCATTTCAGTCGGGCCAGCAATTCTGTATTCGCGAAGGATTTGTGAGATTGCTAAAGTCGCTGAGATGTCATTGATCCTTACCGAAACGGATGGACCAGTAAAGTATCGTGGCATATTCCAAGATCAGCTAACACAACCATCATTTGTAATTGAGGTGGTTCGTAAATTAGCCGAAGTCAAGTCGATTAGCGAAAACCAAGTACGGGGTTCGATCTTTCTTCAGTTTCAGAGGTTTATTTCTCCTGTTGATGCTTCCGCCAATTCAGAACGCGGCGCAGGTTGAGCTTCGAGGAAAAATCCGTACGCCATGACAAGTCTCTAATAAGTTGAGACGAATGTTCGCTGTTGAACGACAATCCTAGGGTGTGGCTCATGGTGCAATGCCCGGTCTGTAAGAAAGCTCCACTCTTGCCATTCATTCAAAGCGTGCAACGGATTGTTGTAATGAATTCTCAACCAGATAAGATAGAGACGGTGTACAAGTGTATCGCATGCGGACAAGAGTTTCGCATCGATCAACTTCCTTTTAGACTCTGTGTTGCGGAAGCTGAAAGTGAAAGCATTGGACTACTAAGCAATTGATTTGGCGTATTATGCCAGAGAAGAATGATTGAAGTCTCATTAGGGCATTTTATCCTTCTAAAACATCTCGCCTTCGTTAGATTTTGTAACATGTGTAACTTCATTGTTGCTTCTCAAGTTACACAGATCTTTCATCCCTAGCGATAAGGATCATCACATTCGTGTTCACTAATGAGGGATCCTTGTCGTCGTATCGTGCTTCCGTTACTTCTGGCAATGGTAGCGTTAACTCTCGCTCCAAGATTAGCCATACCTTCAATCTTCGCGTTGAGGGTTGCTGATGCGAATGCTGTGTCTGCCGACATCAATGGCCAACTGAATATCTGCAATCCGCCCACGCCGTGCGTCAACGTCAAGTTGCAGGCGAACGCGAGCGGTCCAGATACGTCGGACTTGACGGGTACATTGCTGATATACCTTACTTCGCCTTCAGCACCTCAAACCTGCGTCGGTGACATGATTGCCAGCGTTGTGCTGCAGGCGGGCGAATCCGCGACCGCGACACTCACTGGCACGCTCAAACCAACCAACCCAACCGCAACGTCCTGTATAGGGAACTTACAGGGTTTGTCGGTGACGTTGAGTGTTGACGGCCCTTTCGGATTCATGCGACTGACAGCTGCATCGTCAAGTGGGGAGACAGAAGACCTGGCTGTAGGAACAGGCGCTCTAGTAGTAAACCAAAACACCTAGCACAGCACTAACAAGCGGCAAACAGCTTCCCAAAACGAGGTTCCGACACGTATGATCAGGAAGAGCATTAGCAAAGTTTATGTTAGCATCGGCTGGCATGTCGGCTCCCTTAACAGGGTTGACGTGTTTGGGTAAGGTTCGAACAGAGACCGTAAAACGGGTTTCCAGGGAACTTGTCAGAAGGTACCCTGACCATTTCGCGGGCGAATTCGAATCTGACAAGCAAGCCGTGAACGAACTCGTCGTAACACAGTCTAAGCGATTAAGAAACCGAATAGCCGGCTACATTACAAGATTGAAGGTCGTTGAGGCGGAGCGTGCGGCTGCGACGCAGGTATCCGAAGAGATGCCTGAATCATCTGAATCAGACATCGAGTAACTGGAATCATCTCAAATTTCTAGCCCCGTATTCGTTACGGGAAATCCTAAAAGCTCCCCTCGTTGTGGAGGGCTAAAGTGAATTCCTAACATAGTAGAGTCGACTCAGCTTGCATATTATCGTCTCCGTCAAGCATGTCCCAGATGCGACGGATATTCGATTTGATCCAATAACCCTGAACCTAATTCGCGAGGGAGTCCCATCAATCGTTAACCCATTCTGCCTAAACGCGATTGAGGAAGCCATACGGCTGAAGGAAAAGTACGGGGGAACAGTAACGGGCATTGCTATGGGCCCACTTCAAGCGCAGGAGGGATTGCGCGAGGCACTCGCCATGGGTGTTGACCATGGGGTCATGGTTTCGGATAGAGAGATGGCTGGGGCAGACACGCTCGCAACATCCTACACACTCTGGAAAAGCGTCCAGACAATCGCCAAGAACAAACCATTCGACCTCATCCTGAGCGGAAAAGTAGCTATTGACGGAGAAACAGGGCAGGTGCCCCCAGGCTTGGCGGTCAGGTTCAACATCCCAATAGTCTCCAACGTCACAAAAATCGAGAAACTTGACCTAGAATCCAAAACGATTGTCGCAAAACACAGGTTTGACGACGGTATCGAAACCGTCAGCGCAAAACTCCCCGCCGTCCTAACAATAACGGAAGAAGCAAACAAACCACGAAAGTTCACAATTGACGGCATGTTAAGGGCTGAGAGAACAAAGATCGAGGTCTGGAACAAGAACACGATCCAAGCTGATTCCAGTCTCCTCGGCCTCAAAGGTTCACCAACAATCGTGAAGAAAGTCTTCCCACCACCCGGCAGAAAGCAGGGGGAAATCTTCGACGGAACAAAGAACCCAGAACAAGCGGCAAAATGGCTGGTTCAGAAACTATCCGAAGCCCACGCTTTCGAAGCCTCAAACCTCGCAACCGAAACAAAGCCCGAAATTCCAACCAGCAAGTCAAACCAGGTCGAGGCGGGTTCAGGTAAATATGGCGAGGTGTGGGTTTTCGTGGAGCACCTCCACGGTAAGGCGGCGCAAGTACCTTGGGAGCTGCTCGGCGAGGGAAATCGTCTTGCAAAGATCTACGACACGAAGCTTGGCGCACTCGTAATCGGGAATAACGTCGAACACCTCGCTAAGGAAGCATTCGTCCACGGAGCGGACAAGGTCTATCTCGTTGAGGATCAACGGCTTGAGGACTACCGAACGCAACCATACGCCCTCGCAATGGAGGAGGCGGTTCGAAAATTCAAGCCTGAAGCCCTGTTGATTGGTGGAACCATTAGGGGACGGGACTTAGCTGGCTCAGCCGCGACCTTTCTGGAGACAGGCCTGATCGCCGATTGCACAGCTCTAGATGTTGACGTAGAGACGGGCACATTTCTGGGCACGAGGCCTGATTATGGCGGCAACCTAATGTCTACAATAATATGTCCGAAAACCAGACCGACGATGGCCAGCGTAAGGCCGAGGGTAATGAAAGCGCTGCCTGTGAACAATTCTCGGGATGGGGAGCTTATCAGAGTTGATGCAAGCCTTCGACCAGAAGACTTGAACACGGAAGTGGTAGATTTCGTTCCCATTGAGAGAGTCGGTGTCCGTCTCGAGGATGCAAAGATCATTGTCTCTGGGGGTAGAGGATTAGGTTCCGCCAAGAACTTGCACTTAGTTGAAGAGCTTGCAGACACGCTTCACGCTCAAGTTGGCGCATCGCGCGCAGCCGTGCGAGCGGGATGGATCGGCCCCGAGCATCAAGTTGGGCAAACCGGTCTAACGGTGCGGCCACGACTCTACATAGCAGTTGGAATCTCAGGGGCAATTCAACACATAGTTGGAATTATGAGCGTTGACTACATCGTTTCCATAAACCGGGACCCAGACGCCCCGATCTTCAAGATGTCTGATTTCGGAATTATAGGCGACTTGTTCAAAGTAGTTCCAGCATTAATCAACGAGTTGAAAACGGCTAAGCTGAGTTAGTGGTATGACGGAGAAATTCGACTCAGTAGTTGTCGGCTCTGGCCCAGCCGGAATCGCTGCTGCGTACACTATGGCGAAAGCAGGACTTAGCGTGCTTGTACTTGAGAAAGGCGAGAAACCCGGCGCCAAGAACATGTTCGGTGGCGTCATATTCCGACATCATACGGAGAAGATAGCACCGGAATTCTGGAAAACAGCCCCCGTCGAGAGACACGTTGTCGAATACCAATACTGGTTTCTTTCAAAAGAGTCTCATGTCCTAGTAAGCCATAGAAACCAGAAATTCAACGGACGGTACAATGCTTTCACGGTGCACCGTGCAAAGTTTGATCCTTGGTTCAGCAAACTTGCCGAAGACGCCGGCGCCCTAATAATCAACAGAACAACTGTTGACGACGTCATCAGGGAAGATGGGAAGGTTGTTGGGGTTAAGACGGAACGGGGCGATGTCTTAGCAAATGTTGTAGTCGCGGCTGACGGCGTCAACTCCATGCTCTCAAAGCAAGTGGGCCTGAGAGAAGAACTGCCGGAAGACGCGGCCGTGTTGGCAGTGAAGGAGGTTATTGCTCTACCGAAGCCGAAGATTGAGGAACGCTTCAACCTCGGCGGTGATGAGGGAGTGGCGGCACTGCTGGTTGGTTGTGGGCCTGGGATGCATGCAGGTTTCATGTACACTAACAGGGACACTATATCGCTCGGGATGGGCGTCAACATTCGCGACCTAGATAAGAGTAAGCAACGACCCAACGATCTCTTCGAACAATTCAAGAAACACCCATCGATCGCGCCCTTAATCAAAGAAGGAGAGTTGAAGGAGTATTCGGCTCACCTAATTCCTGAGGGTGGGTACGATTACGTTTCCAACGTCTACACCGATGGCATGCTCGTCGCCGGCGACGCGGCTATGCTTGTCAACGCAATCAATTGGGAGGGAACCAACCTGGCTATGACGTCAGGAATCATAGCAGGGGAAACAATCATTGAAGCCAAAAAGAAAGGAGACTTCTCATCCAAAACCCTATCTCAATACAGACAACGCTTGGAGGAGAGTTTCGTTCTAATGGATTTGAAGAAATACCGAGAGATACCCAAGTTCTTCTCGTCAAACCCACACTTCTTCACCCTATACCCTGACACGATCAACGAATTGGCCTACATGTGGCACGTTGTTGACGACGAACTAAAACAGGATAGAATCAAGGAAATGAAAACCAAACTCTTCAAACAACGCTCAAAACTTGGGCTCCTCCGGGACGCCTACCACATGTGGAGGCTTTTCTCGTGAGCACCCAACGCACTCTCACGATCACAGACAAACTTTACCGAAATAGGTACAAAGTTGATGAGGAGTCGCACCTTTGGATAAAGGACCCGAAAATGTGTTTGAAATGCCCCTTCGATTTCGCATGCATCCGAGTATGCCCTACGGACGTTTACAAGTGGGAAGAAAACAAGATCACTATCACTTATGACGCATGCGTAGAGTGCGGAGCCTGCCGTATCGCCTGCTACGACGTAGGCTGGAAGAACCCGAAGGGCGGATTCGGGATCTCATACAAGTACGGTTGAAAAACCGCCTACCTAGAGCTTCATAGGTTGGTAGCTTACGTCAACTGTTCCGTTAGCAGCACTCCAATGGAACTTAGGCACATTCCTTCTGAACCGCTTGAAGCGTTGACTTAACCCCTCAACAACAATAGGCAAAGCAATAGTCGCGTCCGAGAAGCATTGAACCATCTTCGATTGCCTGTGGTACTTGCCCCAGCTTTGTGCCTCCTCGAAGGTTGAGCCACTCAACCCACCCCATTGCGGTGCGTCCGTTGTGAATTGAATTGCGAAGTCATGGGTGTGATCGTGACGGGTTTGGTAACTTGCTATGACAGCGGTTTGCTGTATGAAATTCTTGGGAACACCTCCGCCAACGATTATGACAGCGGTATGGTCTGACCTCTCTGTAATCCTTGAACTTTCGTCAACATCTCGCATATGGTCCACTATTATGCGCCTACTTCTGCGCCGGTTCGCAAACATCAGGGAAAATCCCATGCCGCTATCGCAGAAGGATGGCACAAACACTGGAACGCCCATCTCATATGCAGCGACACAAATCCCATCCTTATCCCTCCGCTTCTCCGAGATCCACTTCCCAAACTCATACAGGATCTCCCGCGACGAATACGACCTACCAGATTGTAGCCTTGAGGAGAACTCCTTCTCGATCATGGTATCCAAGTGGTAGAACTTGTTCTCATCCGCATAGACATCATATACACGGTCAATCCGTTGGCGGCGAAGCATCACATTATCTATTTGATCGGTGCCGAGGAAGTGCTTCCCACCAATCGTTTCATAGGCATCATGATAAAGGGTCGCCCCCGTGGTAACGAGAACATCGATCATCCTTCTCCTGACCAGGTAAGTGATGAGTTCTCGCATACCGGCAGGAACCATAGCTCCGGCCAACCCCAACCAAATCACAAGGTTACGTTTCTTCAACATCGACGTCCAAACGTCTGCGGCCTCACCAAGTTTTCGTCCCTGGAAACCCGTAAGTGACATATCACTAAGTAGTTCGCTAACAGTCTTCTCAGGTTGAATTTCCACGGGGCGCGTTGGGCGCCGCAGAACTTGCTGTCTGTCCAATTTGCCCGCCCACTACACCATGCTCACTTCAAATAAAACCTGCGACTAGGCATTTTTTCCGAATCAAAACGTACGATAATTACGATTCTCCAATAATTTTGGAGATGACCCCCGCTTCCAACGCGTCTTTTTTCGAAGCTGCGTAGTTTCTCCAGTGTTTTTCAAAGCGGTTTATGACGGCCAAAACGTCAGTAATTGGCACCCATTCAGAAGTGATTGGGTATACCTTCTCTGCAGCAGGAGACTTACCCAGAGTCTCGATCTCTTGCCTCACCTGTTTTAGATCCAACGCCATAACTCCCACGAAAAATACAATTCACAATAGCGATTTAGACTATTCGAAATGAAATAGGTAGTCACTATTTCGCGGACTTCAGCGCTTGCTGGACAATTTTGATGTCAAGATTTGTGGTCTGAACATAAGTGATTTTCATCTTTCTCTTGAAAGTTCTCTTCAAAAGTTGCGCGGTGTTCTTCTCCCAAGATTCATTCCCGAACATTATGCATTCTGAGTACTGGAATTTTCTTAGATAATTTACCATGCATTTGCGTGCATGACTGATTGTTGCCTGATTGGGGGTGATTGCGTTTTCTGTTTGGGAAAGCGGGTAGACATCAACTAGCTCATGCGGAACAATGCCGAATTCAAGGCCGTAGGCGCAGAGGTGTAAATCCTTTCGTTTCTCTAGTTTTAGGATTAGGTCGTTTTCGGTTTGGTTTTCTCGGAATGGCTTCTCTAAAGCTTCGGGTAGGAGAAGGAGTTTCTTGACTCGGGTTGGAGGCGTGTATCTTTCAATCAATCGTTTTTGGTACCGAATGACTTCTGGTCGGTTGAGGGATTGCTCGGATAAAATGAATGGTCCCTTGCTTTTCCTCACCGGCGTTCCTGACTCTAGGAAGTCGGTATAGCTGAGCATGCGTTGGAATGCTCTCTGTAAGGCTGGGTGGTTTCTGGATCTCGACTCAACGAGCTCCCAAAGCCTTCCGTCAATGATCGCTTGCTTGACCGTTTGAAGCTCTTCATAGCATGCGTGAAGGTTGTGGGATGCTAGAAGGTGATCCCGTTCCGTTCTTAGAAGTTTCCTGACTTGTTCAGGGGATTTCCCGTGACACGCGGGGCAATTGCAGGGGAAATATTCCAGCTCCTCCAGTTTTGCAGTTCCCTGCGGCGTCATGTATCGTCCATTTCTGGCGAATAGGGCATAGGATGCGGAGTCGAAAATGTCGCATCCTAGGGCGACGGCGAAAGCGAACATCATTGGATGGCCTGCACCGAACAAGTGTAGGGGTTTGCCGGGAGGAAGTTCACGTTTGGCGGCTATGATCATGTCTACTAGAACGTCGAAACGGTACTGTTGCATTATCAGAGTGGGACTTCCGAGGGCGTAAATAGAAAAATTCCTCTTAGCCATCTCACGCGCAGAGTAGGCCACTAGGTCAAGGTGAACGCCTCCCTGTACTGGTCCAACCCACAACATGTCTGACCGGCTGATGACTTGTAGGGATTTGTCCGCCCTCCGGATTGTTTCTTCAACGGTCCATTTGGCTCGTTCTTTTGTCGTCTCATCGCCTGTTGGGACGTCTAATATGACGGCGACATCTGAGTCGATCTTTTCTTGAAACTTAATTATTTCACTCGGTTGGACCTCGACATCACCGTATTGCAGGATTTGGTATGCTCCGGAGTCGGTCTCAATTACTCCGTTAAACTTCAGAAGTTCGTGTATCTTCGGCACGGTCGGTTCGTTGTGGTGCTTTCGCCAAATCAGGTATGAGTTCGTTATCAGTGCATCGAAATGGAAAATGTCCTTAATCTGTTGTGGTGGGATTGTCTGTGAATTCGGGTTCACTACTGGGAGTAAGAGTGGAGTTTCTACGGTTCCGCTCTTCGTGCGAAGACGCCCGATTCTCCCCAGTAGATCTTTGTTACGAACCTCAAACGACAAGTGGGAGTCGAGCTTCGCTTTGTCTTCGACATTGCAGCGGTATGATTGATTATGAGTTAGGGTTGGGCTGATGTAGTACGGATGAATTCATCGTAGACTTTCTGGACTCTTTCCGCAGCGGGGCCTGAACCCTCTAGAATGCCCTTCTCCGAGACACGGATCCTATCCATTACTACTATTATTCCTGCGCCTTCGCTTACCTTGACCATTCGTGGAAAGACTCGTTCGAGCCGATCAGCTAAAGCCTGTAAATCAAATGGTTTCTCGGAACTGAACATTTGGACGATGTTGCTTCCGTTAAGGAAGAGTTTGTGTACGACGCGTCCAGTTTCATCCTTGACCTCTGATAAACACACGTTGAGAGAGCGTGAGTCTACTCCTGATAGGATTCCAGTGTAACTCTTTCCGTCCGACATTGAAATTGTTACAATTTTCTGTAGGAGGCCGGTGATTTCTTCCATAAACCTGCGATCTGGGAGGGATGACATGGAATTTCGCCCTCCTCATGTTCGGTGAGGTTAGTAATATTATCGGCCATCTTCTGATAAGCCCGATTTGATGGGTCGTTCCTTTGTTTTTGCCTCCTGAAGGATTTTCCTAGCTTCTTTCGCGCTGTCGGAACGTGCAATGATTCTTGCGCCGTCCTTCTGAACGCGTTTGCCGCAGTAAGCGCATGTTCTGGTTTCGCTGTCGGAGGATGCTAGAAGGAATCGCCCGCACTTTGTGCAGGCCAAGACCATGTACCTCTTGATTTTAGCCAAGAAAGATTACACCAACAATTCAGGTAGGGCACTCTGCTTTTCCAGAGTACCAATCCAGTCGATATTAGCAGCCTTTGTTGGGCGTCCCGAGAGAGCAATAATGGTTCTCTTTATCGCGTTTTCGATGCTGGATCCTGATGTATCGAGCTGAACTATTCTTCTCGCACCATAGAAACTCACTGCAACCGCTAGACAGGAGTCGAGCATCTCTGCCAGCACGTTCTCCTGCACCTTGCGGACTGACCAACCCTTGGCCCTGAGACGAGCCTTGAGGATTCTTGGATCACATCTAAGAACAATGACCCTCTCGACAATGTCTCTGGGCACGGCATCAGGCAAGTGAGTATCGATGATCACGATCTCTTTACGCTTGCGCAGGAGTTGGCGTAGCTTAGCTCTCGTCTTAACCAAATTCACAACTCTGCTGCGTCGCTTGTAATCAAATCGTGATTGCAAGCGATATCTTCGCACAAGTTTCGTTACTGAGATATGTTCTGCAGACATTCGCTTTGCAACAATAGCGGAGATTGTTGTCTTGCCGATTCCCGGAGTTCCTGTTATGACGAAAACAGGGCAAGCATTTCGAAGTTTTCGGTGACGCTTCATTTCTTTGTAGGCTCTCTTTGCTGTTTTATGAATTCTCGAATTCCCTCTTGAATGAGTTTGTATAGCTCCACATAACGGAGGCTTTCAGGATTTTTCACGCCTTTTGCCGCGATGTAGTTTGAGATAAATTCCTGAAAATGCGGATCGTGTGGGTTAATTTTGCTGGCGTAGAGTTCGAACATTCTAACTATGCGGTCACTAACTTTGCTGAGATAGGTAGAATCAGACATGAGCGACACGTGAATCGTCTTTAGCCGAAGGCTTTGCTGAGCATGTCTTGATCTTCTCTACTGAGTTGCCATCCAGCTGCTCCAGCGTTATCTCTGACATGATCTAGGTTACTTGCCTTGGGAATCGTCACAACTGGTTCCTTACAAATCAGCCAGTTTAGCGCAACCTGCGCCCTACTCTTACCATACTTCACTGCAATCTCGTCCAAAACTCTTCCACCCTTATCCCGTTGCCCTGTCAGAAACCTTCCTCGCCCAAGCGGCGTGTAGGCGATTACGGTTACATGCTCGCTAGTACAGTAAGGGAGAAGCTCCTTCTCAATCGACCTCTCAACCAGGCTATACTCAACCTGGTTAGATGCAAGGGTCGTCTTCGATAATGCTTCCTGAGCCTCGCGCGTCTGTTTCTTTGAGAAGTTACTAACGCCAATATTCCGTATCTTACCCTCAGCCAATAATTTCTCCATTGCACGCATCGTATCTTGAATGGGAATTCGCGAGTTAGGCCAGTGAACTTGATAGAGATCCACGTAACTTGTCCTCAAGCGTTTCAGGCTGGATTCGCATGAACGAAGTACGGCATCATATGCAAGGTTCTCGGCAGATACCTTCGTCGCCAAGAAGACTTTTTCGCGTTCTCCTCGTATGGCGTCTGCTACCACTTCTTCAGAATGCCCGTGGGCGTACATTTCTGCCGTATCAATAAATCGCATTCCTAATTCTAGGCCCAATTTGAGAGCTCGAATTTGATCTGACTCACCGCCGGACTGTTTGCTCATGAATCCTCCTATGCCCCATGTTCCTAGCCCGAGCACAGGCAAGTCCACGCTAGTCTTCCCTAGCTTCTTGAATTCCAGGTTGCATAACTCCGTGATACCTGACCGTATCTTTCCTGAGCTTTGTATTAGCTTCGCTTAGGCGTTCAAGAATCGCACTGAAAGGCAGTCAGTGCGTTACAGGATCGTTTTGCTGAAAGTTACTGGAAATGGGTTGCTGCATCTTTGATGGCGTATAGGAAGGTGCCGATTTCTTCAATCGTGTTGAAGTGAACTGGGCTAGCTCGAACGGCAATGGACTTGCCGTATGTTTTTAGTGTTCTCGAGTAGAAGCCACCACCGTTTTCTGCAAGAACAGCTATCGCGTGTTTATCCCAGAGGTATTTGGCGAGTTCAAACGAATCTGCTTTCCTCAAGTCAAAGGTGAATGTTGGAACGCGACTCTCAACCTTAGCGGGATCCGTTATGCCGTAGACTTTGATTCCGTCGATTGACGGAAGTCCCTCGGCTCCGCCTGTTCCGCTGAGCATTGCGACAGATAGTGATCGTTCATAATCCTCGATCCAGGTAAGCGCTGCCTTCAACAACCTTCGGCGTCCCGAATAGGGACCGACTTTGTCACCAACTTGCGACTCCACTTTCCGCCCTAGCCACTCTAAATACTCCATCACAGCACTCATTGATGCGAAGAGCGATTGGTCACGCGTACCCATCTCCCAGTTGCCAGGAGCCTCATTCGGTGACGGAACGACCTTGTATGGCTTGAGTGTATTGAGGAGATCTTTTCGTCCGTACATGAAACTACCCCGCCTACTGAACAGCTTGTAAGCGGAGAAGACGACGAAATCGAACGGAGTCCGTTGAACATCTAGTGGAAGGTGGGCGACGGTGTGAACCGCATCAAGAACTGTGTATGCAGAAAAGCCCCTCGCTATGTCCAATACTTTACTCAGAGGCGTCTTTGAACCTAGGACATTTGAAACTCCTGAAACTGACACTACTTTCGTCTTCTCGTCGACTAGGCTTTCGAGATGCGACAAATCCAACGTAGCAGTGTCAGGGTTGAACTTGACGAACCTTACTTCTTTGATGAGTCCTCGTCTCTCGAGTTCCAGCCAAGGGCTCAGGTTAGCATAATGCTCGTAGTCTGTGGTGACAACGTTTTCCTTTCCGGTTAGTTCCTTTCCAATCGCATAGCTGAGCTGAAAGAGGAGGCTTGTTGCCGACTCGCCGGAGACAATACAGTTCCCTTCTGGGGCATTCAACAAGTCGCTAACGGCTTGCCTTCCCTCCGCAATCACTTCCTCATTGCGTTTTGACTCCCAAGAAGGGGCGTCAACGTTAGCGGAGCAGTCGATTCGCTCTCTCGCTTCAGTGTCGGCTGCGCGTTGTAGAACGAGGGATCCGGCGGCGTTCTCGAAGAAAATCCTTGAGCGGCCGCTTGCGTCTGCGTCGGCTCTAGGAAATTCTCGGCGTATTGAGGTTAGGAGTTCGTTAAGGGGTTCAGGGCTTTTGAGTGTCAATTCTATTTCGAGCGACGTTTCCATTATGGACTATAATCCTTTGCGCATACGTTCCACGAATGCTCGAATTTGCGGTTTCGATTGAGGCACGGATTCTTACCACGGCACCGCGGAGGTCAGGAATCATTAGTTAAGATTTCATTGAAAACTGAGTCGTCGATGTTTCCGCCGGTAATGATTGATACTACGTGTTTGCCGGTGAAGCGGTTAGAGGCGCTGACTATCGGGGCGATGGAGATGGCGCCTGCCCCTTCAACACGTTGCCTCTCCCTCTCCCAGAGAACTCGTATCATTCTCCTAATCGTGGTTTCGTCGAAAAGTAGTATCTCCTTCACATGCTTTTGAACGATGGGAAAAGTTATGCAATCTCTTTCAATGTTACCGGCTAATCCATCTGCAATCGTATCCCTAGTTTCGACGTCGATAAGTTTTCCTGCCTTCAAGGAATAATACATTGCTGCGGATGCTTCGGGTTCGACGCCGAGAACTTCTACGTTAGGCCTAATGCTTTTCATCGCGGTTGAGATTCCTGCTATTAGACCACCTCCTCCGACTGGAACGATTACTGAATCTACGTTGGGCAAATCCTCCAGAATCTCAAGCCCAATGGTTCCTTGCCCAGCAGCAACCATTGGGTCGTTGTAACCCGAGATGAATGTCAGACCCCTCTCTTTGGCTAGTTTCCTTGCGTATTGTTCAGCTGTGTCAAACACGCGACCGTGAAGGATTAGTTCGACATTTCCTCGCCTTATCTTCTCAATCTTGACCTTCGGTGTCGTCTCAGGAACGACGACTATGGCTTTAGAGTTGAGTTTCTCAGCACAGATCGCGACAGCTTGTCCATGATTCCCAGCGGACGCCGTAATTACTCCTCGTCTAATCTCGTCTGCATTGAGGCGTTTCATGCGAGCCATCGCCCCTCTAATCTTGAATGAATTTGTCAGCTGGAGGTTCTCGAGTTTGAGATATACCTCACCACCGCTGAGTTCGGAGAGATAACTTGAACGTACTAGTGGAGTCTTCTTCACTTCCCCTCCAAAACTCTGCCTTGCGTTTTCAATGTCTTGATAACTGATCAAGCTGTCGACTCCAGATGAAACCATCTCGAAAGAAAGAGGGGCACGTTGACATTATCGCTGCGTTGAACTGATCTGAACAGTTATTCTTGGATTATGTTCTCTTCGATTCACGAGCTATGTTGTCGGCCGCATTCAACGTGAAGTCAATATCCTCGCGTTCGATTCCTCTATGCGTAACCATTCTGACCCGTCCGGCTTCAAGAGGCCCTGCCTTTACTCCCGCTTCGCCTAGTTTCGCTACCCATTGCTGGCCGTCTATTCCTATGCCTGATACATCGTAGGCGACGATGTTCGTCTGAACTTGTCCTAAGTTGACTGTGATGCCGTCGATTTCGCTTAGTCCTTTAGCCAGTCTACGGGCGTTTTCGTGATCATCTTTTAGGCGGTCAACCATTTTCTCAATTGCTATGATTCCTGCGGCAGCGATTACTCCTGCCTGCCTCATGCCGCCTCCTAGCATCTTTCTGTATTTCCTCGCTCTGTCAATGAACTCGTGATCCCCAACTGCCATAGAGCCTATTGGTGCGCTCAGGCCTTTTGAGAGGCAGAACATCATCGTATCCACGTACTTCGTAAATTCGCGAACGTCAAGGTTCTGTGCGATTGCAGCGTTGAAGATCCTGGCGCCGTCCATGTGAAGGTTCAGTTTGTGGCTTTTTGCAAAGTCGTAGACAGCCTTCATTTGCGCAGGCGACCACACGGTTCCACCAGCGCGGTTGTGGGAATTCTCTATGCAAACCAGGCTTGTTGGCGGGAAGTGAATGTTTGGAGGCCTAAGAGCGGCTTCAACGTCTTGCGGGCTCATGATGCCTCCGTGCCCTTTTACAAGTCTAGGGATTAGACCGCCGACTGCTGAGAATGCGCCCACTTCGTAGTAGTACATGTGGGCTTCAGCCTCAAGAATAACTTCCTCTCCACGTTTCGTTTGGCTTAGGGCGCTCACCAAGTTTGCTTGAGTGCCGCTGGTTGTTAGCAGGGCAGCTTCTTTTCCCATCTTCCTTGCTGCGAGTTCCTCGAGGCGGTTGACTGTCGGGTCTTCGCGGTATACATCGTCTCCGAGCTCGGCGGTTCGCATAGCTTCAAGCATTTCTTCAGTTGGAAGAGTGACGGTGTCGCTTCTCAGGTCGATGGTTCGCATTATTGAATCATCGAGCCTAGAGGCAGAGATCGTGGGGATATAGGTACTATCGTTGAGCAGCGCGGTAGAACAGCAGGGTGAGGAAGAAGCCTAACTGGGTTTTCATTCAGGAAAGTTCGGTCTGTAAGAGAGATGGACAGTATTGTTCGTTCGGCTGTGCAAACGCATGCCTAAGTGACTGTTAGAGGCACTTCCGTTTCTAGGTGCAGACTGTTGTCTGAAGATTCCGGTGAATCGCAGAATCTACGAGTCAGAGATGTGATGGCAAAAGAACCAATGATGGTCGATTGCAACAGAACCGTTAAGGAAACTGCAATTGCAATGGATCGATCAGGTCACGGCTGTCTTTTAGTGACGGCAGAAGACAAGGTTGTTGGAATAATCACGGAACGAGACTTGGTCAGAAGAGCGTTAACGAAAGGTGGAACGATGTCCCGGTCAAGAATTAAGAACATAATGTCAGCTCCGCTCATTGTGGTTGAGCCTGATGCCAGCATTGAGCAAGCCGCAAAAATTATGGCACACCATAAAATCCGACGTCTACCCGTTGTAGGGAAGGCAGGGTTAACAGGGCTGATAACAATTACCGACATAGCCAGGTATCTGGCTGAGCACTCTGAAGCGGATAGCCCGCTCTTGAGTGCGATAACGAGGGCGAACAACAAGATTTACGCATAAGAAAAAACCTCTCAATAGTCTGCATCCACCCCTCTTCTTTTGAGACAAACATTTTCGCGGCTTTGAAATAAAGACACAATCTGACGTTCTGGGAAAAGATTACTAGGTCTTAACGCTAGCACCATTGCGGTGCCTATTTTGCATGTCAGCGACTACGATCTGTTCATCGACTTAGACTTTCAGCAACTGCGCTACAAAGGACGAGTATTCATTTCGCTTAAGACAGTGCAGGATATCGTTCTGAATGCTGTTGATTTGGAGATCGTACATGTCAGCGCCGCGGGCAAAGATCTCCGGTATGATCAGAAAGGAGAGAATTTGACTGTTGATACTGGGAAATTTGATGGGCTTCTTGAGATCGACTATGAGGCAAGGGTTCCTGATACGTTGGCGGGCATATACAGGGCACCGTACGACAAGACTCACATCGTTAGTACACACTTTGAGGCAGCACAAGCACGACGAATGTTCCCCTGCATCGATCGACCTGATGTAAAGGCAGAGTTCAAACTATCCGTCAGAATAGATTCAGACCTATCAGCAATCTCAAACATGCCCATCGAATCTGTCAAGCCCGATGGCGAGAGGAAAGTTATCGTTTTCGGGAGAACGCCACGAATGTCCACCTATCTCCTCTACTTAGGAGTGGGAAAATTCGAGGAAACTGCGAGCAAGATTGCGGGGACCGAGGTGATCGTAGCGGCGACACCGGGTAAATCGAAGAAAGGAATTTTTGCTAAAGAAGAAGCGGGACGAGCAATTGACTTCTTTAACACTTACTTTGCCATACCCTACGCACTACCCAAAATTCACTTGATCGCCGTTCCAGAGTTCGCAATGGGCGCAATGGAAAATTGGGGGGCAATCACATTTCGCGAAACCCGACTTCTAATGGACGAAAGCACCAGCACACGAGGACGCACTCAGATCGCGCTAGCGACCACACATGAACTTGCTCACCAATGGTTTGGCGATTTGGTTACGATGAAATGGTGGGATGACATTTGGCTGAATGAAAGTTTCGCGACCTACATGTCTTACAAAGCGATAGACAGGATTCACCCTGAATGGCGGATTTGGGTTAACTTCGCCAATGGCTTCCCCAAAGCAGAAACTCTAGCCGGTGCACTCACCAGAGACTGCTTGAAGAACACGCACCCGATTCAGGTACCCGTAAACTCTCCCGAAGATATTGAGCAAATCTTCGATGCCATTAGCTACGGAAAGGGTGCCCATGTCCTTCAGATGATGGAGGCATACACTGGGGAGGACGCGTTTCGTGAGGGAGTTCGACGTTATCTCTCCGATCATTCCTACTCTAATGCTACTGGAGACGATCTTTGGTTAGCCCTGGAACAAGCCTCCGGAAAACCGGTCACGAAAATTATGTCTCGTTGGGTTCACGAGCCCGGCTACCCGCTCCTCACGGTCTCATCCCAAGATGGTTCGCTTGTAATGAGACAGGAGCGATTTCTGCTTGAGGGAAGCTCTGATACAATTTGGCCTGTTCCGATTATCATTGAGGTCAATGGTGAGCGGAAATCCATTCTCCTCGAAGGTCGCGAAGCAAGAGTGAACGTGGGACTAGTCAAGGCTTTGAAGGTCAACCCTGACCGCAAGTGTTTCTACCCAACCCGATACGAGAACCTTGATGCCGCCGTATGGAACTCAGACCTTTCGCCTTATGACCGATGGGGAATCGTATTCGACTCCTTCATTCTTCTCATGTCAGGCAGGATCACGCTCGATCAGTACCTGTTGACTTTGGAACGATTCGAAAAAGAAACCGAGGCGCTTCCCATGCAGGAGGTCTCGGATCAGTTAGTTACGCTGTGGGGATTTCTGCCCCACAAGTTCGTTGAGATAGCAAAGCGGTTACACTTGGCCATGCTCGCTGCTCTTGAAAAAAGCACAGACGAGAACAGCCGAATGCTGCGAGGCATTGTCGCAGCTCGGTTATCATTACTCGATAATGATTACGCCTCGAAGTTGGCCGCAGACTTCGATCGTTACAATGAAATTTCACCCGATATGAAAGGCGCTGTGGCGATGGCATATGCAACCTTCACAAACAATTACGACACGATCATGAACGCATATAGAACAAGTAGCTCGGACGAGGACAAGGAGAGATTCCTTCAAGCGATGACATGTTTCACTAACCCTGATCTGCTGCAGAGGACATTGGATTTCGCGCTGAGTAGTGAAGTGAAGAGGCAGGACGTGATTGGTGTTGTCATGGGATCCGCGGGAAACCCACGCGGTAAGGAGTTGACTTGGAATTTCGTCAAGACGAATATTCAGCGACTGTCAGAATTATACAAAAGTACAGGAATACTATCAGGCGTGTTCCTCTCTCTAATTCCCACCTTGGGTGTTGGGAGAGTTGAAGAATTTGAGAAATTCTTCGCTGACCACAATATGCCGGATACAGAAGTCGGTATCAAAGCAGGACTTGAAAAGTTACATGCTTATGACCGACTCGTTAACAGCTTAGCCAAAGCATAATCAAGAATCAACGGTTTACTCGCACACTAAACTGCATCAGAAATCTCTGTTTCGACAAAAACCTGTAGATGAACAGTTTGGAGCCAGGCCTGATTACAAGTCTTGCATGCGGGCTGTTAACTGCAACTGGTTTTGGGACAGCAGACTTTGTCGCTAAACTCTCCACTGGTCGAGTGGGTTTCTTGAGGACTGCTCTGTTGATGCAGACGATTGGTGGTATGTTGCTTCTGCCGTTTGCTCTACCAGATGCTTCGCTCCTCTTCCTTCAACCGTGGGCAACGGTAGGTGGATTGATGTTGGGTGTAATCAACGCCATCGCGACAATTGCGTTGTACAAGGGTTTTGAAGTTGGCCGATTGACAATAGTATCGCCGATAGCAAGCTGCGCCCCATTAGTCTCAGTTATTCTGGCAGTTCTCCTGCTTGGGGAGTCCATTACACTAGAACGGGCGGTTGGGATCAGCTTTGTCGTCATAGGAATCATTTTGGTCAGTATTCAGAGTGCGCACGAAGGTTTGTCTGAGAAGTTGGGACAAGGAGTCGTCTACGCCTTCTTGTTCATGATATTGGGGGGTACGCTACTTGTCGGGCTCAAGCCAGTATCGCATGTACTCGGAGTTTACCTTCCGGTTTTCCTCATCCGGTGGATGGGAGTCCCTGTCATCGGAGTGACATTCCTAATGTGGAGGCCAAAAGGTACGATTCGACTTAACTCCCTCTCATTCATAGTCGTTGTCGCAATACTCGATACGTTTGCAAATGTCATCTACACATATGGTGTGAGTGTCGGAACAGTGGCAATTGTGTCAACTTTGGGAGGGCTTTTTAGCGCAGTAACTGTACTCCTAGCGTGGGCACTTCTTAAGGAAAGAATGACAAGACATCAGCTCTTGGGATTTGTCGCGATTGCTGCTGGAATCACGATCCTGGGTTTGGTCGGTTAAAAGACGCTCTTTGAAGTGGAGTTCTGGAGGGGTTTGGCATGAAATTCTGTGAAAAGTGCGGTGGGTACATGAAAGGAACTAAGACTGGGTATGTGTGCTCAAAGTGTGGAAACAAGACAGAGGCAACCATCGTCGACGTTGTGAAGATAAAACCGCCTGAGAATCCCCCCACCGTCGTCTTAGTGGAGGATCCGTCGAAACTCGATTATACAAAGGTTGCTGAAACTTGTCCGCATTGCGGAAACAGCGAAGCCTTTCACAGTTTCGGATTAGTCTCAGGAGAGCATGCGGGCGTCCGGCAGGAGCGGACGATGGAGAAGTTCATCTGCACAAAATGCGGCTACACATGGAGCAAGGAATAGCAAACCATAGTAATCAATCGCGACAAGACTTAGTATCTGGGTATGGATTGGTCGATCTCCAAAGCCCACCTTTCGATTCCACCCTTTAGGCTTCTCACTTTCTTGAACCCATGTTGACGCAGGTAGTTTACAACTAGACCGCTTCGTTCTCCTACGTGACAGTAGAACACATACTCCTCCTCAGGGTTGAGTTCGCCAATTCTTTTCGGAAATTGCCCCATCGGGATAAGCTGACTTCCGTCTATGCGACAAAAGTCGTACTCGAATTGCTCTCGCACATCAATCAAGTGAAAGTGAGTGTGACCGTTACATAACCGTTTCAGTTCCTCAGCAGATATCTCCAATTCCTCTACCAAATCCCAGCGCTCCTCGAATTCTGCAAGGCCCTAATCTCAAGACTCACAAACATTCAGTGCATGACACGTCTCCCTCGTGTGTGAGCAACCGAATAGACCTGTTCTACAATCCTCCCGAACTCGTTCTGACGATCGGGAGTTTGATGTGTGAAGGATGTTCTTCGGTGTGGAAGACTTTCTGCTCAGCCACTTTCATGAACGAGTCATTGCCGAATTCGTTGCCTGTGTTGGGGTTTCGGTCGTATTTGGGAAAGGAACTGCTTGAAATGTCCACCCTCACCCTATGGCCGCGCAGAAACATGTTGCTCGTGACCCATAGGTCAATCGCGAACTCGTACACAGTTCCAGGCGTCAACAATTCTTGCGTTTCAAGCGACTTCCGATATCTTCCTCTGATTATACCCTCAGTCAGGTGCATTGAATACCCGTTCGGGTAGACATCAGTAAGCTCAGCCCAAAAATCAGTATCGGGTGCTGAGGTTGAGGCATACAGCTTCACGGTGACTGGCCCGGTAACATCCAAGTCCGACTCTAGGGCGGGGGAAGAGTATACGAGAACATCTTCACGTCTTTCGATGGGTCGTTGATCAAACGGACCCTCCGCAGCAAGGGCCGTAGCGTCGTAGATATTCGGGCACGGATCAGTGGGATCGTACTGGTAGGTGTCTGACGGTTCGTCACTCGTTGGGCTTTTAGTTGATAGTACTCCATCACCAAATAGTGTGTTGGCTCCACCGTTGCTGTGGATGAAGTAACTTACGTAGTCAGTCTCTGGTAGTGGCCACGAGTCAGATTTCCTCCATGCGTTCTTGCCCATCGTGAAAATGTCGACTTTGGGTTGCTTCATTATGCCGTTTTCGACGCCCTTAAGCCAGTAGTCGAACCAATCCAACTCTACCTTGCGAAGATCAATTAGAGCGGACTCCCCAAAGTCAATATTCCCGAGCCGTCGTGTCTGGTTAACATGATGTGGCCACGGGCCGATTATCAGCTTCTGGTTATTCCTTGATCTTTCGGTCTTTCCAAGCTTCCTCATTCCCGTGTAGTTCAGGTGCGTACCGATGATGTCGTCGTCGTACCAACCCGAGATATGGAGTGCGGGAACGTCGATCTGGCTGAATTTGTTCTCATAAAACGAGGGTGTCCAGAACTCGTCGGCGGAAGGATGGTTTATCCAGTTTTGCCAGATGAGTGAATTTTTCCTTCCGAATCTCTCATCCATGGTTCGAAGTGGGAGATGCTTGAGCAGGTTCAAGGTATCGTAGATTGATGGATCAGTGTTCTTCTTTCCGTCTATCATTGCCATCCACTCAGCCATCCAGAGGACGAGCGCTCCGTTTTGAAAGGGCACGTTCAGGACTGGGTCAGGTAAGGATACTCTGCAAACCATTGCCTTTAGGTTGGGCGGGTTCAGAGTTGCAGTAGCCCACTGATTCCAGGCTTGGTACGATGCTCCAATCGTGCCCAACTCTCCGTTGGACCATGCTTGTTTCGCGCACCAGTCTAGAGTGTCGAAGCCGTCGGTATGGTCGTTGAAAAATGGCTGATAACTTCCCTCTGAGTCATTCTTCCCTCGACAATCCTGAACGACGAACACGTATCCGTGAGATACGAAAAACTTGGCTTCCTGATCGTATCGTTTCTGATAGCCCCCAACCGTCATATACGGCGATCGGCTAACAATCACAGGGAAATGTCCTTTGGCATCTGGTCGATAGATGTCCGAAGACAGCCGCACACCGTCTCGCATCTCTTGCTTTACGCCAAACTCGATTTTCACGTCATACGACAAAGTTCCACTCTCCACGTGGGCACTGTTGGACGAACAGAAATGTGCATCAAATCTGCAGTCAATTTAGGTGTCAAACTGCTTTCCCCTTATGACAAGGGACAAATGGATATTAGTATGATCTGAGTTCGTGAGCGCCGAGAGTCAAATTTGTCGGACACGAAAGTTCGGAAGACCGTTTTCGTTAGGGACGCAACTGGTCTCGTGAAGCAGATTTCTGGAATGGACGCGCTTGGGATGTGCATCACACAAATGGGCCTACTGTACGTGTTTAATGTCGTTGCGTTCACACCAGGTTTCTACCCTACAGCTAACCCACTCTTGGGTCCGTTCATTGGTTTGCTGCTCGTGTTACCCATTGCCGGAATGTACGTCTTATTCTCTATCGCTATACCGCGAAGCGGCGGAGACTACGTTTGGGTAGGCAGAGTCTTCCACCCAGGAATTGGATTCATCACGAACTTCGCGTTCACGATACTGAGCATATCCGTTGTAGGAGCAGTCGCGCCTTGGATCGGACAATGGTCAATTGCACAGTTGTATTATGATTTAGGTATCCTTGACAAGAATGCCGGTTACACGGCCGTAGCCAACGCATTGCAGACACCCAGTTCAGCATTCTGGATTTCAGCGGTCTTCATAATAATCGCCGGACTCATTGTCATCACTAGTTCTCGATTAGCTGCGAGGACCGTAAAGTACTGGACGGTGCTGTCTATTATTATTGGGTTCATCTTCATTGCGACCGTACTTTCAGCTGGGAGCTCCACTTTTGCCCAGAACTTTAACGCACTTTCTGGGTCGAATATGACGTATGACCAGATAGTTAACGCGGGGCAACCGCTTGGAGCGTACAGTGGGGTTCCTCCTCTCATCTCTTCTGCCTCGCTTTATGCTGCGGCGCTTGGGTTGCTTGGTTACCTTGGATTCAACTCTTCCGCGTACTTCGCAGGGGAGACGAAGCAGAATCACATGACGCAAATAATGGCCCAAATAGGTGGCGCCGTAATATTTGCTATTTTCACTACTGCTATGATTGCAGTGGAGTACTTCGGCGAGGGACCGTCGTTTGTTAACTCTATGGCCGCGATGTGGCTTGCTGGTTCCTCGAGTTATCCGTACTTGGCTGGAACGCCGCCGCTTGCGTCAGGCTTGGCTATGTTTTGGACGCAGAACCAGGTGCTGATTGCGATCTTTACGTTAAGTTTCGGTCTCACAGCTGAAGTGATGAACGTCTCGATCTTCTTCACTCTAAGCAGAAACCTGTTCGCGTGGTCCTTTGACCGCGTTGGTCCGAGCATCTTCGCGAATGTTAACTCCAGGACGAGAACTCCAGTTTACGCGATTGCGATAATGACGGCCGTCGGCCTCTTGTACGCCTACATCTCCATATTCCAGTACGGCCTGCTAGCCACACTATTCACGTATGGGACTGCGGGAACTTTCATGGTATTTCTGATTGTTTCCCTCGCCGCGATTGCATTCCCGTACGTTAGGAAAGACATCTTCGAAGCCTCACACCCCTTAAGCAAGAAGAAGCTGGGCGGCGTTCCCGTTATCTCGCTGCTCGGCGGACTAAGCTTCATCGTATCAATTGTTGTGGTCTACGCAATCCTCTTACCCGCAATCGGAAACGTTGGGTCAGTTTTGTTGACGGGTATATTGCCAACGTTCGTGGTCGGCGCAATCATTTACATCATTGCCTGGGCGGTACGCCGAGGGCAAGGCATCGACCTGAACATGCTTCAGCGGGAGATACCCCCAGAGTAAGCATCGGAAGACTACTTCCGAAATAATACCAACGATTACAAAAGCGACCGCCTATCTCATCCGCGTCCAGGAGGACCTACGCGCACC
This sequence comes from Candidatus Acidiferrales bacterium, assembly GCA_035517955.1. Classification (GTDB taxonomy): domain Archaea; phylum Thermoproteota; class Bathyarchaeia; order 40CM-2-53-6; family 40CM-2-53-6; genus FEN-987. Next base: position 44,649 of record DATIYC010000007.1, read on the forward strand.
AACAGGGTAGCAATGTGATCACGCTCAGCCACCTACATTTCCACTGGAAAACGGCGTATAACGGTAAACAATTTTTCGTGTTAGCACTGCAATAGTGCAAAAACCCTCGCGGACGCGCCTGAAACGCCACAAAACAACACGTTTCCAGCCCAGGTCTATGCTCGTACACAGAAATTTTCAGGAATCTTCGGGAGAGGCGAATGTGGAAAACCGGACGTGGGTGGACGTGGAGCGCCACAAAATGAGGCGTTTCACATATAAACTACCCTTGACGTCCCAAGACCGACCGCTCCCAGTCCAAATCCATGCTCATACGCAGAGGTTTTCATGGATCGTGGGAGAGGGTATGGAAAACCGGCATCCAGCGGCATCGAGACGCCTCATTTTGAGGCATTTTCAGGCATCTCCACAAATAAAACCACGCAACCCGGGGCGGTCCGGAGCTTAATGAAAAAGCGTGCACTAGCGGAGACGCCACCGTTCAATCATTGGTTAGTGCTTCAGCCGTGCAAAATTCAACCGCCTCGATCACCAAGACTACGTCATCAATGTTTCGGGGTGTTTCAGGACGTAGCCGCGTATGGCCCCTTACCCAAAAGCCCTTGTTCTATCTGGTCCTTAGTGATGACTAGGGCGAAACCTCTTCGAAGCGTCTTAAGCTCTGCCTCTTGCAGTGATGTGTCGTCGGTTGAGTTGATGTCGGAACCAAAGACCACTTTGTACCCGTGCGCGTGGGCATCGCGTGCGGTTGTTCCGCAGCAATAGTTCGTCATCGTTCCACAAATTATCACGGTATCGACCTTAAGGTTCTTGAGAACATAATCCAACGTAGTTCCTGTGAACGCGCCGTAGCTCGGCTTCGCTATGACAATATCCTTCCCATATTCCGGTTTTATCGAAGGATCCACGCTCTCTCTTTGAAACAAGGGCGGGCCATCGTAGTCGTCGAGTTTATCCAGAGGCGTTAAACCGCTTCGGAAGGCCGGGTTCATGTCCGCATAACTCGCGTGAAAGACATAACAGGTGTAGATTACCTGCACACCAACCTTTCTGCACGTTTCGATCAGACTCCGAATCTTGGGAAGCTGATTTGTGGCTTCTGGAATCCAAGACGGTGTAAGGTTTGGTTTGGTGAACTCCTCTAGCATATCAACTACAATAAGTGCTGTTTTCTTGGGATCAATCCTGATACTTGCCTCTCCCTTCTCATAGTCCCTCTTTGCTTTCGAGAGAATGTAATCCTGCGTGAACTGTCCCGGTTTTCTCTTATCCAACCCAAACACTTCTGAATGCTACTCGTGAGGATTTAGAATAGCATCTAAAAGAGGATTGGGTTAATAGGGTGCGAGCATCGTAGTCGTTTGAATCCAAAATGAAACCGAAGTTTGGGATAGTTCTACCGACACGGGGAATGCTATTCGCCAAAACAAGCGCAAGACAGGACATCATAGAGCTGAGTAAGCTCGTAGAAGAATATGGATACGATGCAGCCTGGGCTGGGGACAGTATACTCGC
>DATIYC010000008.1:0-30326 GCA_035517955.1 Candidatus Acidiferrales bacterium
GTGTATTCTAGAAGTAGCTTCGGGATGTCAACTCCCGTTACGCGTACTGTGTTCTTGAATTCGGTCGTGTGATTGACTTCATGAACCACCAACCCCTCATTAGTCTCCATTAAATCGACGCCAAAAGCTCCACCACCGACCGCTTCTGCTGCCCTAACACTGAGTTCGGACAACTCGCTTGAGACTGGTAGATTTTGGGCTACGCCTCCGCGAGCCGTGTTGGTTCGCCATTCGCCAGGGACAGCATTACGGTAGATCGCTGCTACTGCTTGGTCGCCAATTACGTAGCATCGGATGTCGCGTTCTGGCCGTTTGATTTTCTCTTGGATGTAGTAGACTTGTTGAATAGGATGCATGTACTCGCGTGGTTCGAGAATTGCGGTTGCGGAGTCTGGATCCTTTAGGAGCGCGACTAATCGACCCCAACTTCCAACGATCGGCTTGAGGACTGCTGGATATCCCAATTGTTCTAGTGCTTTGAGGGATGCGTCTTGGGTGAAGGTGAGGAATGTTCTTGGTGTGGGGATTTTGGCTTGGCTGAGAACGATTGATGCAACTAGCTTGTCTCCGCACTGAGTCGCGGCTCTGTAGGAGTTAACGACGGGTTTGCCACGTGCCTCTAATGCCGCTGTTACGTGTATGCTTCTGAAGTATGACATGCATCGTTGGAGGAAAGCGTCTGCTAGTTCGACGCCGTCATTGCCTGTAGTGATGTCTATAGCAAGTTGGCTGGTGTCGAATAGCGTGAGGTCTATGTTTTCGCGTTTGGCGGCGTCGATTATGAGCCTCTCATCAGGCCTCAGCTGGTCATAGATTAATCCGAGTTTGACCGTTGCTTACTCGCCCCAATCCTCTTTCTCGATTACGACTGGTTTGATTGAGCGGCCCTGAGGGGTCACGGTTACCTCAAAGTCAAGCCCACAATCTTGGCAACTTACAATTTCCCCATTTACAGCATCGTCTGGAATCTCGACTTGAGCATCGCAATCAACACATTTTCCAAGAGACATCCGCTCACCTCCATTCGATTTTTTTGTGGAATAGTCTAGCGAACACGACCATTGACTACATGCGCGAAAGGCGTTTTACTTGGCCCTTAGCGCCTGAGCGGTCGGCTTCGTCGCTGCCTTGTCTGGAAAAGTCTTGGAGAATCGGTATGGATTTCTAGCGTTAGCTACGATTACCGTTGGCATATCTGCAATCATGGGATTTTTCGATCCGTAATTCTGTTCGACGCAGCAGATAGTTATTAGCGTCTCAAATTCGTCGGAGCAGGTTAGGAAAGTTTTTTCAGACATTGCGAATTACCGATTCTGTTATGGAATCATGATAGATGCCGCCGTCATTTTACATATTCACTAATAAGTCTTGCTTTATGATTGTGGATTCAATAATGTGTACTGCTATAAGCGTAAAGACAGCGGGGTATGCGGGCTAGGCAAATGGTCGAACTGGACGAAACCGACCGCAGAATTCTCGCAGAGCTTCAACATGATGCACGTGCTTCGTTCAAAGCGATTTCGCAGAAAATCGGAGTTAGTGAAGCAACGGTCTTCGTTCGAGTGAAGAAGCTACAAGAGAAGAAAGTTATCAAAGCGTTCCAAGCTATTCTAGACCCACCCGCCGTGGGAAAGAACCTCACGGCAATCGTTCTCGTACACGCGAATCCAAAAGCCTTTCCAGGAACTTTGGAGGCCTTGAAGAAATTCGATGACATCTACGAGATATACGATGTGACCGGGGAATATTACTGCATATTGAAAATTCGAACGAGCGGGACCGAGGAATTGGGAAGAATAATGGACCGGGTGGGCGCGATTGACGGAATTGCTGGAACAGAGACTATCGTGGTTCTCCGTACGGTAAAAGAAGTCGTCGAGATGAAACTTTAAGGTTCACTTGGACTTCTTCATGAGATCGAAGTCGATCCAAATCCAGACCAACGCTGCGATAAAGATCACGATACCTGCAGCAAGCCAAGGCGCATACGTATAGCTCTGGCCAACAAGTAGCCAGAAGATATCGGCGAGAATAATCACTACACCGAGCACTATTGCCGCATATGATTTCGCTTTCGAATCCATCAAGATCAGCAACGTTTCCTTGGAATTGCTTAAATGCCTTTGCAAGGCCGATTTCGGGTAAAATTCAAATACTAAAACCGAACAGCAGCAAAACCCCTAACACCACGATTATCGAATTTCCAACAGCGAACGTGACTAAGCGAAGTTTTGGGGAAAGTCGCTCGTGCCCCAAACCCCCTATGCAGGCAACTATTGTTTGCCAAGATAATGAAGCAAAGAAGGCACCAGATACAAAAAGTACGACGCCGCCTATTGAGGCTCCAATATTTGATCTCAGACCCAAAATCAATGTTGTGAAGTAGGCTATCGTGAGCGGATTGAGCAAAGTTAACCCGAATACCATACCGTAGGCACCTGAACGCGTAGACCCTCGAAAGTCCGCGACTTTTTCTCCTTCCTTTGCGTTTCTTCCGGAATATAGGAGCCAGAGCCCAATCACAATTAGAACGATCGCGCTCACAGCGTGGATAATTGAGGAATACGGTTTGAGTATGGAGACTAGGAATGTGCCTCCTAGTGCTGCGATAGTTGCGTAGATTAGATCCGCGGATGCAGCACCAGCGCCAGCACAGAATGCCACCCAGAACCCTCGACGAATCCCTAATTCGATAATTATGATGGCTATGGGACCGATTGGAATCGCTATACCGTAGCCTGCAATCAGTCCCTGCACAAACAAGTCGAAGGTCAAGGCTTGGCTCGTGGTGAACGAGAGTGCGAATTAGATATTTTGACCTATTGATAATTCCGAATTTCTCGAATTGTTTGCGGGCATCAAAACTGGTGGATAATTCTTTACGTTGGTCTTTGCAGCGACGCAATCCTGCTGGGTTCGCATACTATGAGAAGAATAGTAGATCGTGACGCGTACGCATCACTCTTCTTCTCTCGCGTGGCCTATGCAATCAACTGGTACAATCTGGCTGCACTCTACACATTCATTGGAAAAGACTTCCACCTAAACGTCTCCGGTCTAGGTATAGCGACTGTCAGCTTCTATGTAGGTGTGGGCCTGTTTCAAGTGCCCGGTGGTATTCTTGCCGCAAAGTACGGCGCGACGAAAGTGGCTGTCGTCGGCACAATGATGTCCTCACTCGCAGTACTACTTACCGCCGTAACATCGCAGTTCTACCAACTCGTGTTCCTGCGATTCGTAGTGGGGATTGGAATGGCTTTGTTCTTCGGGCCTGGGGTGACTTTGATCGCACGAACCTTCCGAAGAGAGTCAGAGGGGTTTGGAGTTGGAACGTTTCAAAGTGCGTTCTACGTTGGAGCCCTATTGGGGTTATTCGCGTGGTCGGTTTTGGGCGGGGCAGTAGGTTGGCGCATGAGTCTGGGGGTAAGTGGTGGCCTCGGCGTGGTAGGAAGTGTTCTCCTTCTCTTGTACGTTCCAGCCGATGTCGGCACAACTGACTTCAAGGTTACAAGCACAGATCTGAGAAGAATTCTATCGGACAAGTGGCTAGTTCTTTTGTCCCTAGAACTCTTCGGAGTCGGCACAGGAACTATCACTATTAGCACTTTCCTTGTTTACTACCTCGAGCAATCCCTTCACTTCGCCCCTCCTTTGGCTGGGATGATTAGTGGCCTCACCCCGCTTTGCGCTATTCTAGCATCCCCCGCAATGGGATCATTGTATGACAGAACTAGGAAGGCCCGTGTACTTCTGTTCTCGCTCGGGATAACGCTAGCAGTAGCGGTAGCTTTCGTTGCATTAGGGAGCGGAGCCTCCGCCGTCGTCGGATCCCTTCTTGCAGGAATAGGTAGCGGCTCATTCACAGTAGGATATCTGTCTGGACGTGCTCGAAATGCTGGGTCTAAGGAGTATGAGTCGCTCGTGGTGAGCTGGGTGAACACAATTCAGATGTTGACTGGGCTTTGGGCTCCCATCGCATTTTCATTGGTTGCATTGTCTTACGGATACCAGCTATCTTGGTTGGTGCTTGCAGGTGCAACCCTTCTTCTCAGTTGTGTTATTCTGCTTGGCAGGGAGACATCTCGCCACGAACAAGTTGTGGGTACAGCCCGGTAAGCAACATTTCGGATGAGTCGTAGCGCTCTACAAGGTGGACACTTTGCTTCATACAACAACTCGAAACCTTGAACTATCGGAGAGGTGGAATTGGTAGAATTGTGTTTAAACCTTGGCTAAATGGCGACTTCCTTTAGGTAACCATTTGGAGGGTGCCTGAGAGGTGACATGTAAGTCTTGAAAACACGCTACTATCCTCTGTTAATCTTCTCCATCCTACTCCCTCTAGCCGCGGTAGCTGCGAGTAGTGGATTAGTTTTCGCGCAATCTTGCCCATTGCAAGTGGGCTCAATTTCGGCATCACAGTATAGCGGTTCCAGCTACTACTATGGACAAAGTTCGTCGAACATACAGATGACAATGCCGATCTCGCTCTCCTGTCCCTTCATGGGCCAGCTGTGGGCTGTTGGCAATGTTCACGACCAAGTTACCAACACTAATGTTGGCTCGAATAATATTCAGTTGAATTCCAACGGTGCCAATTACTACTACGGCCAGCTCGTGATCAGTCTCCCATACTCAGTAGTTGAACACCAATTGCAAGTATCGGTCTCGGTCTACAACAATAACAACAACGGCCAGTATGGCGCGCTCGTGGCCCAGAGTTCTCCGACGGTAACTATCCACGCCAGTTCACTATACAACAACTACAACAATCAGTACAACTACCCGAATTACAACAACTATCCCTATTATGGCAGCTACCCGTACTATTACAATGGGTATCCATCGTACTATTACTATTCGAGCGGGTACTCGTACTACTATTACCCGTACTACTACTATTCCTACTCGTACCCTAGCTACCACCAGTCAACCAGTTGCTTCAACGGCCAGACAATCGTATACTATAACGGAGCATACTACTACGCAAGCTGCTCTTCATACCATCACCACCACCCATAGATTGAAACAGTCGGCCCGTTCATCGCTGGCCGGACGATCCTCTTTTTACTTATCCTTCCAATCATGAAATCAGCGTTTTTGATTCGACAGCCTTACTCCTTTCAGCCGTTCGAAGTTCCACTTTCCTCATCTCGTTTCGAGAAGCCAGATCAGGCATAACATGGTCCGTGTCCCTGTTTGAAGATTGGCCTATCAGGTTTTTGAGTTTCGCTATAATTTTGTTGAGTTCCCCAGCCCTAGCTGCGATTGCGTCTACGCTGCCATTTATTTCCCCAATTGATGCGGAGAATTCTTCAGTAGTAGCTGATGCTTCTTCACTGGCGGCGGCAACGCTGCTCATTGCCGTTGTGATTTGGCTTGAGAATTCCAACTGCTTCTTCGACGCGTCTCCTATGGCGACGATTGAGGACTCAGCCTGCTCCGCGTTATGTTGGACCCTCTGCAACGTGACTAAGACTCGATCGTTTATGACCTGAACGCCTGCATTTGATTGCACTGCATTGTCCTCTATCGCCTTCACGGCCGCAGCAGACTCGTTTTGAATCTCGTCATTGAGCTTGGCGATTTGGTCTGCTGCTTTTTTAGACTCCTCAGCTAACTTTCGAACTTCTTCGGCGACTACTGCGAACCCTCTTCCGTGCTCCCCTGCCCTGGCTGCTTCTATCGCTGCGTTGAGAGCTAGGAGGTTTGTTTGGTCGGCTATGCTTGTGATTATACTCGCCGTCTGCCCTATCTCCTTTGATTTACCAACAAGACCCTTGACCACGTCTGCAGATCGAACTGAGCTTGCATTAATCTCGTTCATTTTCGCTTGAGCCTCTTTGGCCGCCGTGAGGCCGTCCTCGGAGCTTCGGGTATCCTCACGGGCCCCCGCGGTGGCGAACTCAGCCGCCTCCGCGATTTGCTTTGCTTTTTCGTTCATTTGTTCCATGAGGGTTGTTGTGTTCTGGGCTGCAGTGGCTTGGTCTGTTGCGCCTCGAGCGATCTGCTGAGCGCCAGACGTCAATTGTTTAGCCGTACTGGCCATTTGTCCTGTGTCGTCCACATATTGGTTCGCCATTTCAGCCAACTGCGCCGTCGACTTCTTGATCGTGCGAATCAGTTTCTGGTTTTTGTTAACGAGCTGAATCAGGCCGGTTGCAAACAATCCCAATTCGTCGCCGCTTTCGGACAACTCAAACCAGTCTTTCTTTGATACGCTCCATCCACCAGTGTAACTGTCCTTGATCATGTCGGTTAATACGTGAAGTAGGTTATGTCCGCGTCTTGAAACCCTTCTGGAGGCATATAGAGACAGAACAGCTCCCACCATCAAGAACCCTGTTGCTACAATGAGTGATCCAATTCTTTGGAATCCATAGAATGTCAAGATGCTCGTGATTGTAAACGGAACAAAACCAGCAACAACGAAGATCGAGAGCATTTGATGCCCCATTCTCATTCTTGAGATTGGATTATGTGTCTCTTTTCTGCGCGAAACCGATGTCGACTTATCGTCGGGATTTGCAACTGACAACGATACTGACCCACGTCATGGTTGAGTGGTGGAATGATGAACAAGAGGAATTGCACGATCAACTGTTACAATCATTTCGTCGCTTGTAAGAAGCCTGGACGCACATGCCCCATCTCAAGGATTATGCAGAGGCCAGGATTTCGAAGAATTGTGAGAGGAGCAATCTGCAAACGCTTACCGTCAATCCGTTCACTCTTGCAGTGTGCCCATCACAGCTTCTCTCACGGTTACTTCCCTAGAATTCATATTGGATCGGCTTAGTCAGATTGCAACCTGCGGGCGTGGCAGTCTTTCAGAGTTTGAAGCACGTTGCCTAGTTAATTTGAGACGAATATTCCACCAAACACTAAATGGATGCATGACTGGAGGGTGGAAGCATGGAGCTGCCTGATCGAGTTCAGACGCTCTGGGATACCTTCGGGCCTCAGGCGATTAAATTCGGGATTGTGGGGGGCATAGGGACTGGTACTGCATACGTGTTGCTATTTGTTTTCGTTCAATACTTCGGAGTTTACTACATTTACGCCAGTTGGATTTCAATGATCATAGGCCAACTTATTTCTTTTACAGGTTACCGGTGGTGGGCTTTCGTCCTTAAGACACAGAGCATGATGTATAGTACCAAATTTCAATTCATCGCACACTGGGCAATCTGGGGAATGGGATTCCTCACCGCTACAGGAATACTCTACTCCCTAACCGAGTACCTCCACTTATGGTACATGTTCAGTCAAGTCGTCGCCACCGTCGTCTCCGCCACATGCAACTTCCTCAGCCACAAATACTTCACATACCGCCCTGCAAATTTAGTATATGTAACAGTTCGCCAACCCTAACGTTATCGCAATAATTCGGATATTAGCTGATCCGACGGGAAGCACTTCACTTCATCTCTTCGTTGGCTATCTTTAGCAGGGTGACGGTTGAGATCACGCCGTCCACGCCTCGCAATTTGTCAATTGTCGCATTGATTTTTTCGATGCTCTCCCCAGTTACAAATCCAGCGACATCATATTCACCGGCAGTTTCGAACAGTCGATTGGCGCATTTCCTTATTCTTCTCAAAATCTCCTTGCTTCCTTTTGCTTGAGTTTTCATGAGGACTATGGCTTCAAGTTGTTCTGCTTCTGTAGCTATGGTGAATCGCTTTATGACCCCGGTCAGTACTAGGCGTTTGATACGATTTCTGACGGCCCCCTCAGTCAACTTCACAGTCTTCGCGATGTCTTGATTAGTTGTTCTTGCGTTCTCACGGAGGATCTCAAGTATCTTGTAATCTACTTCGTCCACGCCTAACTCACCTAATTACGAAAACCGTAATGCATATACGGAAAACGTAATTCTTAAGTATAATGCTTCAGTCGGCGAGGGTGAATTACCATGGCTGAGGCATATAGAGGTGCATACACCGCCCTCGTGACTCCTTACTCCACCGACATGAAACGCGTTGACTTCGAGGGGTTAAGATCCCTGTGCGAATTCCAAACAAAGAACGAAATGTCAGGGATCGTAAGCGTGGGCACGACTGGCGAGAGCCCCACATTGACCTGGGACGAACATATCAAGGTGTTTCAGGAAACTTTCGACTCGGCTGGATCAAAAACCAGAGTGATCGCAAGCACAGGAAGTAATAGCACCTCGGAATCCCTCGAAGGCACGGGACATGCATTACAGATGGGCATCAAAGACGTGCTCTTGGTTGACCCATACTATAATGGACCGAGTTCCTTGGAGATCCGAAAAGAGTATCTAGAGCCCGTGGCAGCCGCCTACCCCGAAGTTAGAATCATATCCTACGTTATTCCGGGCAGATGCGGAACACAAATTCTTGCACAAGACCTAGCCATTGCACGTGAGCATTGCCCGAACATTTGCGGCGTCAAGGAAGCAACGGGGGATTTTGCAAACATGAAAGCCATTCGACAACTATGTGGTAACGAGTTCAACATATTGTCAGGAGATGACGACAAGACACTACAAATGATGTTGGACGGGACCATCAAATCTTCAGGCGTAATCTCGGTAATTTCGAACGTGGCACCAAAGAGCATTCAACAAATGTGCAGCTATGCTCTCAAAGGGTTACCAGATAAAGCCACCTCGGTGGCGAAAGCACTCCAACCCCTATTCGACATCGTCACCGTCAAAACAACCGAGCAAACGAGTAATGGGCCTGTGACGTTCAAAGCCCGCAACCCTCTACCAATCAAAACATTGATGGGAATCTTGGGATTGCCAGGCGGCCCCCTTAGACAGCCGCTAGGGAAAATGACGAAACAAGGAGTAGAGGTACTTCTAAGTAAGGCTCGAAAAATCCAAGCGGAACACCCAGAAGTCTTCGAGCCTTTGACCACGTTCTTCGACGTAGACATCGACCGACGGTTAACGGAAGGCAAGTACTGTCTAGGATGGTATTACGATGGGTATTAGTTTGTGTGTGGTGGGGGCGACCGGAAAATTCGGACGGGCAGTAATCTCTCAAGCAGATTCCGACGTGAAAATCATGGGAGCGGTTTGCACCGATGACAATCTTAACGTTGGGAAGACGATTAGCGAACTTGGATTGTCCGGGCATGGACCCATCATCAACGGCGCCTCTCACATAGAGGAAGCCTCCGCTGAGAGTGATGTCGTCCTTTTCGTTTCTAAACCTGAAGCCGACCTAACAAACATACCTAAGGTCACTGCGTTACGAAAACGAATTGTGGTAGGCACGACTGGATTCAACACAACTCAAGCAGAACAGTTGGATTCGATGCTTAAGACCGTACCTTCCGTAATATCAACGAACTTCTCCGTTGGTGCCAATATCCTCTTCGAAGTCACAGAGTTGCTTTCTCGATTCAACAATCTCTATGATTACAGCATTATCGAGGAGCATCACAAGCTGAAGGCGGACGCACCGAGCGGAACAGCAAAGACAATGCGTCAACTCTTAAATCGAGACTCCAAATTCCCCGTAACAATAACCGACAGAACAGCAAGGCCAAAGCGAATGGGCGGGGAGGTGGAAGTCGTATCCCTGAGAGGAGGCGGAACTCCGGGAATTCATCAACTGGTTTTGTCGGGCGATCACGATATGATCAGGGTTGAGCACACAGCTTTCTCACGAGCATCGATGGCAACTGGGGCTCTACTTGCTTGCAAGTGGATTGCATCTCAAGCGAAACCTGGTATCTATTCGATGAAGGACGTCCTAGGCTTGACTCAAGCATGACTATGAATTTCAAGCAACCCACACATCCCGTAACAGATTATGGTTGTTGATTTTTTGTAATGAATGAGATCATGCCACCGCTGGCCCAGTCGGAGGGTCGACTGCGGATCGGAAAACGTGAGGTTGTTGAGCTTGCATCCTCGTTCGGTACGCCATGTTATGTTACTGACGAACAGCGGGTTAGACACAATTGCAGGAGATTGATAGCCGCCTTCGAGAGGGGATACAAGAAATTCAGGTTAAACTACGCAGTTAAAGCAAACAACAATCTGGCGATCCTGAACATTCTGAGACAAGAGGGTGCGGGAGCAGATTGCTCCTGCATCGAGGAACTCAATCTCGCAGCCTTAGCAGGCTTCCGGCACGACCAGCTACTCTACAGCGGAAATTACAACAGCGACTACGAACTCGCTCAAGGAATCGAATCACTCGCCGCGGTCAATCTAGACGACGCCAACCTTCTCCATAGGCTTCTCAAGTACGGAAAGCCCGAAGTCCTATCATTTAGAGTAAATCCGGGGATGGGGGAAGGGCAGTATCCCGGATTAGTGTTTGGTGGAGAGAATACCAAGTTCGGAGTCACGGAATCAAACATCGTTCAAGCCTATGCACAAGCGAAAGAGAAGGGGATCAAGAAATTTGGAATTCACATGATGACAGGGTCAAACGTCCTTAATCTAGACTATTTCATCTCGGTGACTCGCAAACTATTCGAGATAGCCGGGAAAATTTCTCGGGAGCTTGGATTGGACTTCGAATTCGTTGACGTCGGGGGCGGCTTCGGCGTCCCGTACCGACCAGATGAAAGTCCCCTAGATATTGAAAAGCTAGGGTTACGCGTCAGCGAATTATTCAAGGAATTTGTTGAAACCATGAAAGTCGGCGACCCCTACCTAATGGTAGAACCAGGGCGTTTCGTGGTCTGCGATTCAACGGTGCTGCTCGGCCGTGTCCATCACATCAAGCAGGTTGGGTCGAAAATTTTCGTCGGCACGGACATCGGTATGAATACACTTCTTAGGCCGGCACTTTACGGCGCATACCATCACATCTACGTCGCCAACAAACCTCTATCCAAACCTGAATCTACCGTTACAGTTTGCGGCCAAGTGTGCGAGAACACTGACATCCTAGCAAAAGATAGGTCACTGCCTCGCTTAGAGATCGGTGACGTAATCGCCGTAATGAACACGGGAGCTTACGGTTACTCGATGAGCAGCCAATACAATTCCCGACCACGACCAACTGAGATTTTAGTTAACGACGGCCAAGCAGAAACGATTCGCGAACGAGAGACGGTAATGGATCTAGTAGCCAGGCAGCGAATTCCAACGAGGTTGCTACGTTGATCAGATATGCGGACAGGCTGCAGAAACTCCCTCCATACGTCTTTGCTGATCTTGAACAACTTCAAAACGAGTTGACGCAGAAAGGCGTGGACATAATCTCGCTTGGCATAGGAGACCCTGACCTACCCACATCCCGGGTAATCGTCGAATCATTGAAAAATAGTTTGACTGAACCGGGTTCGAACAACTATTCGACAAGTGCCGGAGAAGAGTACTTCAGAAGGTCCGTCGCTGGGTGGTACAATAAAAGATTCGACGTTACCCTCGACCCTGATTCCGAAGTATGCGCACTGATAGGGTCGAAGGAAGGATTGGCTGACGTAGGAAGGGCATTCCTCAACCCGGGCGATAAAGCGCTTCTCCCCGATCCCGGGTACCCAGTATATGGGCAGGGTTCAACAATTCTCTCAGACGCGATCCCCGTCACATTCAATCTTAGAGGGGAAAAACTCCAGCCCGATCTGTCGGATCTACCGGTTGACGAAAGAACGAAACTCCTCTTCCTGAACTATCCCTCCAATCCAACAGGAGCAGTCGCGGAAGAGGACACCTTAAAGAAGGCCGTTGACTTCTGCCGAAAGCATAACCTCGTATTATGCTACGATAATGCTTATTCCGAGATCAGTATCGGGTCGTATCGTTCCCCATCCATTCTGCAAATCGATGGCGCCATGGAGTGTGCGGTGGAATTCAATTCCTGCAGTAAAATGTTCAACATGACCGGCTACCGCGCCGGTTTCGCTGTTGGGCACAGGAAAGTCATTGCAGGTTTGAAAAAGGTCAAATCGCAAATTGATTCAGGAATTCCGAGGTTCGTCCAGAGGGCCGCGACAACTGCTCTCGACAATTATTTTGATCATGATCTTTCAACGGAGCGCGAAAAGAACAATGAAATCCTGAAAGAAAGATTCGACATCCTAGTTCAAGGGCTTCGTGGGGTTGGAGTCGATGCGGAGGCACCGAGGGCAACGTTCTACTTGTGGGTTAACGTTAGGCAAGATGGCGCAGTCTTCGTCAAAGAACTATTGAACGTGGGCGTACTCGCCACACCTGGAGCAGCGTTCGGCACCAACGGAAACACGTATGTCCGATTTTCAGTAACTCAATCAACAAACAGGATACACGAGGCCGTGCAACGTATGGGGAACTTGGCGTTGACCAGAACTCGCAGTCAAGATGCTACGTGACCAGATTCGGATTCCGTCTGATTCGCGAGTTGGTTTATCCTGATCATCATGAAATTCGGAGGCACATCAGTTCAAGACGCTAACGCAATAGAACAAGTAACCTCGATCGTTAGATCAAAATTGAGTCGTCGACCGGTAATTGTGGTTTCTGCTATTGCCCGGGTTACAGACACCTTGGTCAGATGCGCGGAACTCGCCCACGAAGGCGACGAGTCACAAGCTGTGAGGCTCATTGAACACGACTTACGTGAACGTCACCATGAGGTGATAAACAAACTCATGCAGGAGAGCTCGCGTCGAAAAGCATCCCAAACCACGGTTGACAGGTACCTCGATCAAGTTAAGGAGCTGCTTCATGGTTTGGCTCTACTAGGCGAGTTGACTCCCCGATCCCTGGCCTCAATTACCTCGCGTGGAGAATATCTCTCGTCAACGATCATATCGGAAGCAATGCAGGAAAGAGGCCTAAATGCCGAACTCATTGATGCACGCCAGCTCATCACCACAGATGAAAACTATGCTAACGCAACACCCTTGATGGAAGTGTCCGAAGCGAGATGCAAGACGGTGGTAAACCCACTTTTAGAAAGAGGAAGTGTTCCCGTAACGCAAGGGTTCATAGGCCAAACAAGCGACGGAGTCACGACCACGCTTGGTCGCGGTGGTTCTGACTATTCAGCTGCAATTCTAGGAGCCTTGTTAGGGGCGGAAGTGATTGAGATATGGACCGATGTTGACGGGATTCTGACGGCGGACCCAAGAATTGTCCCACCGGCTCGTGTGCTTGAGAGAGTTACATTTCAGGAAGCTTCAGAATTAGCATATTTCGGGGCAAAAGTCCTACATCCAAGCACGATTCTGCCCGCCGTGAGAAGCAACATTCCAGTTCACGTTTACAACACAAAACGGCCTGAATCCCCTGGAACCCACATCGTCTCTAGAGAGAATCATGGAAGCAGCAATGGTGTCGTTAAGTCCATCGCAAGTAAGAAGGGAATTACGATCGTTAACGTATACTCAGCACGAATGCTTCTCGCTCATGGCTTTCTGAAATCAATCTTCGAAGTCTTCGATGAATTCGAAACACCTGTCGACATCGTTTCAACATCCGAAGTCAATGTTTCCCTAACTATTGACAATACATCTAACCTGCAGCCTATCTTAGATAAACTCAAGAAGTTTTCAAGCGTAACCTTTGAGCAGAATAAAGCCATAGTCTGTGTGGTGGGTGAGAGGATGTGCGATACTCCTGGCATAGCGGCAAGAGTCTTCTCGTCGATACGCGACGTAAATGTCAAGATGATTTCGCAGGGTGCATCAGAGATAAACCTGAGTTTCCTTGTCAACGAAACAGAAGTTCCAACGGTAGTGCGAAGACTTCATTCAGAATTCTTCGGATAGCTAACTGCAATAGTGCCGTGTGAAAGGATCAATGTTAATTCACGCCGGAGTCTGATCAAATTATGGATGTACGTCTGTCCGATAGGATTCCATTATGCACTCTGCCAACGCCATTGCACAAACTCGAAGAGCTCTCGCATAGGATAAGCAGAGATATTTGGATTAAACGGGACGACCTCACTGGGTTTGGAATGGGTGGGAACAAGGCTCGCAAAGCCGAATTCCTCATTGCCGACGCATTACGAAATCGCTCAGACGTAATTCTTACCGCAGGAGCTATGCAATCAAATCACGCCCGAACAATAGCCGTTGCAGCGAGGAGAATCACGAAAGAATGCCACCTGTTCTTGACGGGTAAGAAACCCGACCCCCCAACCGCAAACGTACTCCTCGACATCCTCGCCGGTGCACAAATCCACGCCGTAAGCGGTGAGGATGATGGTCAAGCCGCCATGTTGGCTTTTGCGGAAGAGTTGCGAAAGACTCGTCGTAATCCATACGTGATACCGATTGGTGGATCAAACGAAGTTGGCGCACAAGGATACGTGTCCGGTTTCATAGAACTCGAGAAGCAACTACAGGACCTACCGCCAAAACCAACAGTTCTAGTGTTCTGTTCATCGAGTGGCGGCACTCACTCTGGCTTAATGGTTGGAAAGGCGATCACGAGTTCGAACGTGAAACTCCTCGGGATTCGCAATGATAACGACCCGAAGTTCGACGAAGCCATTTGCACTCTAGCGAACGTCCTGTCCAAGAAAATTGGCTTAGGCAGGAAGTTTCAGGAGGACGAGGTTAGTCTTAACTCGGACTATATTGGAAGTGGTTACGGAGTGCCCTCAAAGGAAAGCGATCGCGCACTGAGAGAGATGTGGGAATGCGAGGGCATTTTACTCGATCCCGTATACACCGCGAAAGCGATGGCAGGCCTCATAGACCTTACACGGCAAGGAGCATGGGTTGGTCATCGCATCGTGTTTTTGCACACAGGCGGTATCCCCTCAATCTTTGATTCATCCCTCCATCGAAAGCCGAACTGACAATGAGTATTCAGAGAACTAGCATCGATAACTTAGACATACTGAACTCGTTCGATGCAAGTCTGCTTATGGTAATGGCGCTTTCAGCTCCGGTATGGCGCTAAGTGTACGTTCTATAGCAGCGCCTATGTTGTCTGTTGATGCGGCGAAGGACACTCGAACGAAACCTTCACCGTGTGGTCCGAAAGCGTTTCCCGGAATCACTGCCACCCTTGCCCTCTCGAGAAGAGCTTTACTGAATTTCTCGCTGCTCAATCCACTTCGCGTTATGTTTGCAAAGGCATAGAATGTGCCCTGAGGTTTTTTGCATGAAATTACCTCCGTCTTCACTAGTTCCCTAACGAGCAGTTCACGTCTCCTCGCGTATTCGAGAACCATTTTGTTGATTGATTCTGAGGTTCTTTGGTCGCGAAGCGCCAACGCGGCCGCTCTCTGGACGAATGTGCATGGACCAGTCACCATGTGGCTATGGATCGCCTTTATGCGTTGAACAAGCGTGCGAGGACCAGCGAGGTATCCTAGTCGCCATCCTGTCATAGCCATTGATTTCGAGAAACCATTGACCGTAATCGCAAGCTCCTCCATACCCGGAAAGGAGCCTATGCTGTAATGTTTAGTTCCGTCGTAGATTATCTTCTCATACAGCTCATCTGACAGGACCAGAATTCTCTTGCGTCTCGCATGATCAGCAATGTGTTCAAGAACCTCCTTGCTTAACACGCTCCCCGTCGGATTGTTTGGAGAGTTTAGGATCAACATCTTTGTCTTGTTAGTGATGGCTTTAAGGAAGTTATCGGGAGAGATGACAAATTCGTCGCGTTCGTTAAGCGGAAGGTAGACTGCCCTTCCTCCTGCGAGTTGCACGCATGGAGCATATGAAACCCATCCTGGATCGGTGATTATGACTTCCTCGCCGGGGTTCACCGTAGCCATAATACTGGCGAAGACTGCTTCCTTACCACCCACAGTAACAATGACGTTATCCTTCGGATTAACATGGATTCCATTCTCGGCCTGCAGTTTTTCCGCGATCGCCTCTCGAAGATCGAGGAGCCCAGCTGCATCAACGTAGAACGTATATCCTTCATCAAGTGCCCGCTTAGCGTATTCTCTGATATGTTCGGGAGTTGGAAAATCTGGTTCCCCTGCCGAGAGATCTACAACTTCTTTACCGGATCGATTAAGCTCCTTGACTCGGTCCGACACTTGCAGAGTAGTAGATGTTGGAATATTTGCTCTATCCGCTACGAAACTCATATCACCATGGCATTTGACAGCGTATTTCTAATCCGTTACTAGTTGACATCTCTGACATCCAGCAAGAGCCAATAAAAGCCAGCTCAAGGTTTGTTAACAGAAACTAAGTTCGGAAACTACAATGCGACTCACAATAGCGTGGCTCGCCAGGCCTTCAACATCTCTAAATCTACTACAGCATAAATCACAGTTACGATCGATAGACATGTACCAGCCGGAAATTCCTTAGGAGGTTCAGGATGAAAATGAACGGGGAGTTTCTTCATGATGTTGTGGAGCCTCGGGCGTGAATCGACCTAGTACCGTGGAAGCCTCGGGTTAGTCTGGGGTTGTCTCCACGAAGGGTGGATTAGTCAACCTGTTCGGCGTGAATGGTGTTCGTTACATCATGCCGGAGCAAAAGAACATATATGTGCTTTTGTGGGGTTTGGGTTGAACGTGCTCCCAGCCCAGGGTGTACGTTCGAGAAAGTGTGTGAATATCCTCCTCACTTTGCAGTGTTCTAACGTTAGGAAACACGCCCATGTTCTTTGTGAGCGTGCTCGATGTTTTGGATTAAGCGAAACGGGTGAGGTTTGGAAAAGGGATATAGGGTTACTGAATGCAGCGTGCTAACCGAATCATTTGAAGGCCTCGCTAAACCTCGCAACCGACGCTACTGAGGATGGGAATTATGTAGATTTCCTCCCCGAGGATATCCACAGTCTCCTCAAGTTCCTCAAGTCTTTTCTCGATTGAAACTACTTTGGTCTCAAGAAGTGTGTTTATGCGTTTTCCATGGTTACGAGCAATTTGCGGCTGCCAAGGCGAATCTCAGCTGGTTTCGTGTCCGGTCTTAATCTCGGAGAGCGCTTCTCGTCCTTCCTTTGCTACAAAACCGAGAATCATCGCGGTCGCTACGTAGTCAATCCACCAAACGTGAAAAAAGAAGTTGACAAGCAATCCGAAGAGCAGAGATACCGACATGAGGAAACAGGTCGCCGACTCGATGGCATCGATGCTGAGCGGTAGAATATTGGCATCACGTCCAATTCTTCGTTTCTCGTACCATAACAGTGGCATGACAATCACCGCCCCTATCGCCATGAAGATTCCCGGAAGCGATGCGTCTGGCCTATGCCCTACTAGGAAAGAATAGGCTGCAGCGAAACTGATCGTAGGTAGCAAAACGAGGAGGAGAAAGGCGGTTAACCGTTCGACCCCTTCAGCTCCAAGCTCCGAAGGGTCCGAGGTTGGGTTTCGCATTAGTTTCGTCATGTACGCTAACACGGCGAAAGATGAGATCAACTCGATGATGCTATCGCCACCGAACGCAATCAAGGCTAAGCTTCCGGCCAAGACTCCGGCTCCTATGGCCACTAAGCTTTCGAGAACCATCCAAGCTACGCTGGCATACTCTACCCACAGCCCGCGTCGAACAAGATCTACCCGTACTGTCAAGACGGCACCATTTTCTCGGGGGCATTCATGGAGAATAGGAGGATTCTGTTAGTATTTGTTCCGGGGCTATGTTTCCACTTTTGGTGGGTTGAGTATGCTTTGAGGTTTGGAGCGATTTTTAGTTGGTTTTGGTTGATTGCTGGTTCCTGGGGTAGTGGTGGTTGCGTGAAAGGCTTATGTTGTCGGCTTGGGTAGAAGCGATGGGTAGTGTGCGTTGCAGGTTTCGAGTTTGGAGGCTATTCATAGTGAGTTGAAGTCTCTGAATGAGAAGTTGGACTTCATCGAGGATCTAGTTGAGGAAGTGATTGTGAGACAGCTACCAAAAGCGAGAGTGAGTCGCAAGGAAATCGCCGCGATACGCAGCGCGATCGCCGAAATGAAAGCGGGCAAGCATGTAACCTTGGAAGAACTCACACGTGCCTAGGTACACAGTCCTCGTCCACCCGCGCGTCCAAGATTTTCTTACCGAACTCAAGGACGAAAAGCTAAAGGAACGAATGAAGCAAAGCATCCGAAAACTAGCGGAGTACCCTCTCTCACTCAAGGAACTTGACGTCGAAAAACTTCAGGGAGTCCAAAGGACTTTCAGAGTTCGCATAGGGCGATACAGGTTCATCTTCTTCGTCGACAAGAAAGAACGAACTATCCTAGTTACACACCTCGGGAAGAGAGAATCCATCTACGAGAAGTAGAACAAGCATCGCATCGCGAACTCAAATTTGGAATGGATTTCAGAAGTATTGCTTGTTCAGGTTAGGGGTGTTTGTCTCCACCTTGAGTGGATTAGTGAACCTGTTCGGCGTGAATGGCGAATCATCTTGTCGGTGCGAAAGGAAAATATGTGCTTATGCGCATGGTTGAGTTGAACGTGCTTCCAGCCGAGGGTGTACGTTCGAGAAAGTGTGTGAATATCCTCCTCGCACTTTTGGACAACGTTTCGTGATAGCAGTAATCTTGCATTAGATGCTAAAATTCTAGAAAACGGAAGGCAGGCCACACATCAGCCCCTTGCTTACCCCACCTCCCAAGGCGAGGCCAAGAGGGTTCGAGACCTGCATCCACCAGAAAAAGCGTCAGAGTGAATAATTAAAGGATTGGTATAATCGACCAATACATCAAACAAAAGCTAAACTCATCACACCCCATTGACCTGCAACTTTCACGCACAAAAACTTGGAGCAGTCAGAACTTGTGAATTTGAAGTTCTCGCGCTAACATCCTACCAGAAGCATCACATCAAAAGACAATTTGAGCCGCTCACTACTCCAGATTGTCCCAAGTAAATAGGGATAGCATTGGCGATACAGAACCGGGTAGTAGTGAGATCCTAGTTCACCTGCGATGCTTTCTGGCCAATCGCCATTTATCAAAGTGTTGCGACGGATAATTATCCCTAAGCAATTCTCGATCGATAGATCAAGGTTACTGCAAGCATAATTATTACAGTTGCTCATTACTTCGGTAGAACTTTCTGACCTGTGTAATTAGTGATGGCCCGATTAGACCAAGAAGGGTTGCGGTAGTTAACTCATGGACTAGGCCAAACGGGTAAGGGCTGAAGCCACTGAAAATGAAAGGTACGTAAAGAGCCATCACCGCAGTCCACCAAGGGTAATTAAAGAGGAATGCGTCTGTGATCGAAGTTCCAACATCAAAGATCATCGTGAGAATGAAACCTCCTACCGCCATCCTCCATGAATCCAGGTGGTTCGCCTTATTCCACAACAATCCTGCGAGCAACCCTACGACAGCCATCCATGCTGAGGTTTCAATAGTCCAGATTCCAGCACCGAAATAGAGATCGCTAAGAATCATACTAAGCAAACCAATGGCGAGACCAGGCAAGCCGCCACCCACTATGCCTCCGACTATTACCAAGAAGGCAATTGGCTTAACATTGGGAGGACCACCCACAAGTACAATTCGAAACGCCACGTTCATCGCTGAGAAAACTGCCACTAGAGCCAGCGTTCTAGTCCTACTTACCAAGAGAAAGACACGAACCGATTATCCAGTACAGCGACGAAGCCCCGCCAAAGCAAACTGGCTGGATGGATAATCCATCCAGCGTTAAATACCTGTACCACATTTTCCGCTTTTCGCAATGATTCCGAAAGCGCTACAAAGACTGTTTACGATTCTGGCTGTCGTAATACTTAGTTCATCAACTACAGTATTTCCTGTATCAGGCAACGGGCGCTTGGGACGGACGCCGAATTCAGAGTTGGAGGGCTATGGTTCTAATCCAAAAGTTCCTGGTGTGGTCGGTTACCTGTGGCCCAGTGTATCCGGGAGCGTCAATTTGCGTTCTCATTTCCAGTACACGGTGCTCGCCGGCTCTACTGGAGATCTGATCTTCGGCTTCAATTATTCCGACCCGCGTTGCACTGGTCCGAGTCCCAGTAATTGTGGGCCGACGACTGCGTCTGGAAATTACATTGGATGGGACACGTTGGCAATCTACATTCCCGCAAACTTCTCTGTTCCAGACTCTTCTCAGATAGTTTCCACGTTGAGCAACGACTATTCGGGCTATATCGTTGTGAAGGCTTCCCAGGTAGATCGATACTGCCCCGGCTGTACGGTTGTATACATAGCTGCTGACCAAGCCACCGACGCAACTCGATTAGGCGTCGTACCCTACCATCCTTACTACAATCACCAATTCATCAACTTCACGACTGCAAAGGAATGGTACTACGTGAGAATCAACGGTGTAACCGCCCCGGTCATTGCTGGAAGATACTTGTTCAAGATTGCTGTTCTCAACACCTGCTCTTATCTGATCGCGGGAGAAGAAGGCGTCAGTACCGGTCAGGATGGAATCTGCGGAGAGCCCGCAAGCCAGTTCATTCCAACTCAAAACTGGCCCTCGCTTACCGTAGCGGGTGACGTTTATCCTGCGACCATATCTGGCACGATCAGATATGCAGGGTACAATCAATCACTCTATGGTCAACCGGTTCAAGAAGCGGGTTGCGTTTGGGCGAATATGACAATGCGCCTCGACCCTTACACGGGTGCCTCGAGAGCCGATTTGACGGATGTGGACGCTCAAGGATACTTCAACTCAACAGCCCAAGGTCATTATGAAGTTGAAGGGTTAGCGTCAGGTATCTACGATATTTACGCTTCAGCTGCTGGATATCCGCGCATTTTGATAGCCTCCAGAGTGAAGGTTTTGAGTGGCCAGTCGCTTCATCTTGACGGCTACGTTCAGCCAGGCCTGGTTGTACATGGTTACGTGTTTTCCAAGCACCAGTTTGGCGATGAACCATGGGCGGCGAGCATGTACGTCAAAATCGAACTGTATGGCAGCCCAACCCTCAACCACATTCCCGACTCAAACGCGAACCTCGTCTCATGGTCGCCCCTACCATGCATAGCTGGAGGACAAAACTTCTATATCGCTTATGATCACGCGGGCAATTGTGGAGATCCACGCACCTCAGCACGGATCGCTTTTCCGTGGCATGAATATGCTCCGATGAATGGGTATGGTGGTCTGCAGCCATTCTACCAAGTCAGTTACGGTACACAAGATGGTTCTGTAATGAACGAGAATTTCGCGGACCCACAAGGCGTCGGTCCGCCACAGCATTGGTTCGTTCAAGGTGGGTCAACTGTTCCTTTTCACTTTGAGTTCGGTGTCAAAGGTGAGTACGGTGCTCCAAGTGAGCTGGATGGAATGGTGCCTCAGGTTTATGCGACTTGGGTTAACGGCTTGGCAGCTGGTCGGTACTACGTGAGGGCGTGGGTGTTTCGCTACGTCCAATCAGCCCTTGATGGTTCCACGTTCCAAGAATACTATTTTGATGTGACGCCGGACGAGTGGGCTGGTGATGTAACGGTTCCAATCGATTTACGCCTGTCGAGCTGGGTTAACAAGACCGTTTACTTCCATGATGTTGCGAACGGGATTACTAGCGATCCGATTGACACTGGAGCTGGTCTAATTTCTGGTGTGCTTGTAGATACCCACGGACAAGTTTGGTCGTACAACCAAACGTTGCTCGGCTACATGGGTAGGTACAGTTTTGGTGTGGAGAGCGGTTGGGGACCGGAAGCGTTCTCATCGGATTCGACGGTTATCTCCGAGTTGAACCTAGACGCAGCGCGCTTGAATGCCCATGCTATTGAAACTGGGCGAGCGAATATTCAGTTCTGGGGCTGGAATGATACTTGGGGAGGAGATAATTACGGGATCCCGCCAGGTACATACGTTCCTCACATCTACGTCTTAGGGTACGTTGAAGATGACCCGGTGGCTTCTGCATCCATTACGTTGAGCGGCAGCCCAAACAACATTAGCGACCAGATGTATCGCGGTGCAGGCTTCAACATCACAGTGTACAGTACCGACTGGGAGAGACCCATGATTCAGCGAAACTGGGTCTGGGGTCAAGTAGGTATTCCGCCAACATCGACGGGAGCAGGGTACACCGGGTCGGGTCTCGGAACGGGTAACCGGGGAATGGTGGGACAGGAGATCGATTTGGGCATCTACGCGAACAATTCATTGATCGACTACCTGGGCGATGATGTAGCTTCACTCGCGGACACTATTACAACCTCATGTCTCTTCCAAAACTCAACCACATCAGTGGTGAAGACGTGCGGAGGAGGATGGAACGTATCAAACGATCCGCCAGCAGACCAAAACAGCAATGGTGCCTTCTTTGGACAGGAAATGAGTGGTGGATATGTGGGTGGCGAGACCGATGGATACGCCTTGACGGTCACGGCCAAGTCTCTTATCGCCCCAGCACACTGGAGTGCAACCCTGCTTCCGGGAGCAAAGTCCGCCACTTATCACCCCGCGTTTTCCGGTTACACCGCCCTTTATCCAAGCGCGTTGCCTTCGGACGATTATTCCTTTAGGGCCTTCACGTACGGATACGTCCAGACTCAATCCTTCACCGCGGCCGCGAATTTAGGCCAAACTGCTGATGTGAGAATCAACCTAATTGTTGGCGTTAACATTACGGTTGACCTAATCTTTGAGCACGAGCACATAGTTACCCCGACCAACGCGAACATGTCTGCGAGAGTACGCCTCTTTGATGACTCAGAGGATTTGGTTGCTGAGTGGATGAGTAGCGAAGGCGTATACCTTCCGGCGAATCAGTATGCAAGGGCTGCTGATGGGACGAATCAGACACCTTTCGGGAATCTGCAGCCCGATGTGCCTACTCCCTTAGCGCTCAATACTTACAATTACGTGCCTGGTGGCATTACGCAACTTCACGTCATCCTAGCGGGTTTACCAGTAGTGCCCGCTTCAGGAGAACAAAATGGACCATATCTGTATCTTACTAAAGGAACATTCTTCACCGATCCTGTAACCGGATATTTCGCGGTTGGGGGATTCACAAGTCCAGGAGCCGACTGGAACGCAGCGGGCTTTCGTCCGAACATGGGAATTCTAGGAGCCCCTGACTATACGGGACGATGGATGGTCGAGGTGGATTTCGTGAATTGGTACGTAAGCAATGCTAGCGGACTCCCGGAATACTTCCCGCCCGTTAGTGGTCTTTTGCTAGGTGAATCGTTTCACATTGTCGTCGGATCATCTGCGAAGTCAGGGCTGAGCCTTACTCAAGACCTCGCGACCGGATCTGCCGGTGTTGACCACAGCATGGCCGCTAATCACCTCGGGCCATATCCACAGCAACCAATTTGGCAGATCAGCAATATCAACGAGGGCGGCGAAGCGTCAGGAATCTACTGTGTCGATCTTGTCGACCCGACACGATAAGTTAGAAACGTCTCTGTTCCAAGCTCTACCATACTGTCAATGAACATCGGATGAACGAGATCGTACAGGTAAAGATAAGACTTCGTGATCTGAGTGATTGTTTGTTCGATTTAATGACTCGCATTTTCTAGTCTTGGGCTCTTTAGTAGTTCGATCAGGACTTGGACGCGATTTCTATGCTGAGAGTGGATTTGGGGGTTACTTTTGGATTCGTTGTTGCGTCAGTGACACGTAGACAGTCTACACCTTATCAAACCTCTGAGAAGCTGACGAATATTTCGAAAAGCATCAGCCACGTTAACCTCTGACAAAGACAGTTGTTCCGCCGAGAAACTCTCACGTGAGATCAAGGTCTCAGCGTGGAAGAGGCTAAGCCCATACGCACACTAATCCTCGACACAAGCGTACTGATCTCATCCCTAGTCAAATCAGAAGGGATTACCAAAACAGCCTCATGATTCTACTTCACGACGAATATAAACTGGGAATGATGCAATAACGGATGCTAGGATCATTGAAATCTGGCTAAGATGCTATTTCACTAAAGAGTAGAGTGTTCTTCACAGAGCGACGGTTGACAGTTTGAGTTGAGAAACTCCCTTGGTTTTCATGAGATCCTTGGCCATAACCTGAATTTTCTCGAGTTTTCCTTTGACCGAGATTATCTCCAGGCAGCGATTGTCATCTAGATGAATGTGTGTAGTGGAGTTTATTGTGTCTCGATAGTGGTGTTGGATGTCAGTTAGTACTTCCTGAACGCCGTGTGATCGGTGATCGTAGGTAAGGAGAACCGCGCCTGCTCCGAGTCTACTTCTTTCTCCTTGCCAAGCATACTCCGTGATGAAGTTGCGCATCGCAACCTGCAAGCCCTTCGACCGGTCCTTGTACCCGATCGCTTTCAGTGCATCGTCAAATTGCTTCATTAGCTTTGGAGGTGTCGAAAAACTTAACCTATCCACTTTTGCCAATATCCACGCACCTCCTTTCCATGAGCAACCTTCAGGATATCATAATTTCGCCCTCCACACAAAAACCGTCTTCAGACGTCGTTATCGGATATTCATACTGTCCAGACGGTTTATTATAGTAATACTAACTTGGCAAGTAGTAATACCGATGATTGCAAATGCATATTCCAGATGGAATACTGCAAGTCAGTATTGGTAATTTCTTATTAAGAGAGCATTGTTCTGCCTGCTGAATTCGCAGGGATGACCATTTAGTCTTCTTTTCTCCTAGTTTTTACTATTACGGATCCTGCGATACCGATGATTCCGACGAGTAATGTGATTTGGGCGATGATTGCCATCATGCCCATAATGATCATGATGTTAATGATCGCTAAGAACACCACCCCTAGCAGAATCGAAAGAATCGAAACGGCAACGGTCACTTTGTTGACTCTTCGATCGTATAGGTAGAGTGCCAACCCGATCACTCCCGAAACCACCGCCAACATATAACCAACATAATGGCCGGGGTCCATTCCAAACACTGCTGACAGGAGACCCGGTCCCCCGTCCTCTGCAGGCGTAAATTCGAACATAATCTGACCAGTAATGAGTACTAACACGCCTACCAAGAGATCATACTTTGATACCATACTACGTCGGCGCGAACGGAATCGCCTTTTTGTATATAAGAATACATATCGACCCGGATGCTGCGGTCCTGTAACAATTCGGAATACAGAATTTAGAGCAGTACGATTGATTCCGTAATTACTGGACCATTTGAACTGGCGTGAAGATGAGGAAAAATACGGATGGCGTCGAGAGATTCATGTAATAAACAATATACGCCATATTCCACACAATCTTTGAAAAATGATGAGGAGGATTAAAACCAGTGAAACATCCTGGGCTCCTTTACTTAGTGACGCAGAATATTGAACGCAGACGGTTCAGGACTGTCGTAACCTGTATCGCTATGATCGTGATCATTGGAACTCTTTTTGCAACTCAAATTTTCGTCCAGGGAGTTGTGCAGGCGGTAGAAGTTGGGACTGAGAGGTTAGGAGCGGATATGATTATTGTGCCAATAGGAAGTGGACGAAGCGCACAGGCTTACTTGCTCTCCGGTCAATCAAGCAGTTTTTACATGAATGACTCGGTGCTTGAGCAAGTGAGGGCGCTGCCGGAGGTCGAAAAGGCCTCGCCCCAGATCTTCCTGACAACTCTAAGGTACGCGCCGTGTTGCTTTACTGGGAATCTTCAGGTTGTTGGAATCGATCCTTCCACAGACTTCACTATTACTCCATGGCTTATGACACCATTGCGGAAGCCAATTAATTCGTCTGAAGGAATTATTGGCAATAGGGTTTACTACGTGTTTGGCCTGATTCAACCATATTTTTTCGGGCGAACTTTCAAGATAGTAGGGCAACTCGAACGAATTAATCTGGGAATAGATGACAGCTTTTTCATCTCAATAGACGCCGCGCGGAACATAATCCGAGCTAACAATGAGGGACTTCTCCCAAGAAAATTGCCAGTCAATGTTGGGATAGATCAGATATCTGATGTCGTCGTGAAGCTGAAGCCAGGTACTGACTTACTCCAGGCTGCAAATGACGTGAAGAGAAGAGTTAGAGGCGTCGACGTTATCACGACCTCTGATATGACAAGGACAGTTCAAAACGAGCTGGGGGATTTGGTTCAAAGCATTTACTTTGCAGCGGGTTCCTCTTGGATGGTAACTGTAGTCATGATTGCAGCGCTTTTCTCCATGTCGGTTAACGAGCGCAGTCGGGAAATTGGCTTACTCAGAGCACTTGGATCGACGCGTCGATTTGTTCTGGCATTAATCACTCTCGAAGGAACAATATTGACTATGATTGGAGGAGCGCTAGGAATCGTAGTTGGATGGATAATCATATTTGACTTCAGTTCCTACGCTTCGAATTCCCTTCAAGTCATATTTGACTGGCCCACCATTCCTCAAGTTGCAGCATTAACGGTTGAGAGCCTCACAGTCGCAACTGCAATTGGGTTACTCGCATCCGCTTATCCGGCCTACAAGTGCAGTAGAATGGAACCGTACGCCGCAATAAGGCAAGAGTAGACATCATGTGATAGTTCTGAAAGCTCTGACAAAAGAGTATGGCAGCATCAGGGCAGTGGATAACGTTGATCTCGAAATACGTGGCGGAGAATTCACATTCATCGCGGGTAGGTCAGGCAGCGGCAAGACCACTCTGTTAAGCATGATTGCTGGATTGACGAAACCAACCTCCGGGCACGTCATCTTAGACAACACGGACATTTGGACACTAAACGACACGGAGCTATCTGCCCTTCGAAACCAGAAGATAGGCTTCATGTTTCAAGGCGGATACGTAATCCCAACCTTGAACGTAATCGATAACGTAATGCTGCCGACTGTTTTTAGGAGCGTCAATTTCGACGCTTACGATAAGTCACGAAAAATGCTTGAGAAGGTGGGCTTGGACAACGTCGCTAGACGTTTGCCCAACGAATTGTCTGGCGGAGAGAGAAGAAGAATTAGCATCGCACGGGCATTAATGAATGACCCTGAGATTATTCTGGCGGATGAGCCAACAGCAGAGCTCGACGTGGAAACAGAAGGAGAGATCATGCACCTCTTGAGTGAGATTCACTGTACAGGCGGGGTCACTATGCTGATGGTGTCCCACAACTACGATCTAGCGGATTACGCGACGAGTCGCTTTACGATGAACCGTGGAAACCTAACTGAGGTGAAAACTAGCTCGCTCCATTAGAGGTCTGCATCATGATAAGACGGCCGGAGAACTAAGTGTCGGTCGACGATTGCAATCGGCCTTCCAATTTTCGCCAGTTACAATTCTTCGGCGCGAGATTCTGCCGCACCTTGTTACACCTTACACGTTTGGCACTCGATGACCTTCGTAGAAGTCCAGTACAGTTTGATAACACGAGCAACGTTTGATAAGTACGACACTGTTCAGACGTGAACCTTCATTCTGTTTGCGAAGACGTATCGAGATATGATGGTTGCTTCGCTTCAACAGGACAGGTGTGCCTGCTCTTGCAAACTCCTTACGCAACCAAGACTATTGTTTAGTCTGCGAATTGAAGTAATCGTGGATAATTGATTGAAGCATGACCTGGCCGGTAACGAGAACCGGCACTCCAACTAGCAAATCGTTCTTTGATACCAAATATCCTCTGTGTCGAATCATCTCTTTCCGTGTAAGTATAATCGATCGCCTGCCACTACCAAGACGCCGAAGACAGCTGTCGCTGTAGCAAGGCTTACTGTGCCAGTTACCACGTCAAGGCTGCTATTGATTACAGCCCCACCCAAGTAGATTTCCAAAATTAACAGAACGAGTGCGAGCAGCAGTGCGCGTGCTGCAGCCGTCGGGCGAGGGCTCATCCTCCAAACGACGAAGTTGCTTGCTAGGAGGAGCACCGTTGCGACGAGGCTGAGGGCTCGATGGATGTACTCAACTTCTGCTGGCCAGTTATTGGGAAATCGGAGGCTACCATTGCAGTAG
Organism: Candidatus Acidiferrales bacterium; assembly: GCA_035517955.1. Lineage (GTDB taxonomy): Archaea > Thermoproteota > Bathyarchaeia > 40CM-2-53-6 > 40CM-2-53-6 > FEN-987. The sequence continues at coordinate 27,689 of DATIYC010000008.1, forward strand.
GGCCAATCGTTGCTACTCGGAAAGGTTCCTCCAACCCCGCACGCCGAACCGTAACCGCTTCCCGCGAGATATGCTCCCCAAATGAAAACCGTAAAGATTGAAAGAATCGTGGCGTAAACCAAAAATTTTCCTAAGATCATTCCCTGCACGCGGCGAACTGTCCGACCTTCCAATATCTCTGTTACTGTTCGCTAATTACGATTTAGATGGCTGAAATGCCGTCAAAGTATTCTTGCATCGGTAGAACGTCCTACTCTGCCAGAACGTTAAGGGGACTGCCAAGCGTGGGCCTGTCTCATGAATGCTATTAACCACGGCATATTTATTCACGATCTTAACGTTCCGCATTAACATTGTTAGTTAACATCTGAGCTCTGAGCGAACGATGAGGAAACGACGCTTCATTAGTACGCCGCGTTTCTAGGAGAAAGTGATCAAGGAGCATTTCATCCTATGCAGTTAATTTGCGGAAGCTAGCTTCTGATTGTAGGTATCTTCGAATTGCCTATATTTCTAAATGTCTATGGATATGAATCCGGACGTAAGAAACATAGCTATGATTACGACACGCGTGGTTTTAAAATCTGGATGGATAAGCGGGAGTAGACTCTCAGACAGCGGAAGAATATCTGAACATCGATGGCTTTTGAGAAGGACTTGCACTGAACTGAGAACCAGTTGACAGATTTTGATATCCCGAGCCAGAAGAAGAAATAGTTTATTTCTCATCCTCTTGGCTATCGCTGCTGCCAGCCTTCCAATTGTTTCTGATTATCTCATGACAATCCATGAATCGTACGCGATTAGCCTAACATTGAAGCAGTTTAACTCGCTCACGATGAGAATCAGCAGAGTTGCTGCATTTTTCTCAACAACAGGCTGCTCTGACTGTGACAAGATGAGCCCACTGTGGCAAGCGCTTGAAGTGAAGTACACCGGCTCGATGAGATTCATCGAAGTAGAATATGGTTTGATGACATCAGAAATATTCGATAAGTACAACATTTTGGAAACGCCCACTTTCATTCTATTTGTGGGAGGCGCAAACGTGTCAAGGCATGATGGTCTCTTCGCATCACCTACAGAGTTGGAACAGTTCTTACAGTCGGCTTATGGTACTGATCACGCCAAGCAATCGGCATTTAGTCAGCTATACTTGCCTCCAGTATCTGAAATTCCCTCTTCATTGATCTCAGTTCTTTTGGGGATCAGCGTTTTCGCTTCTCCTTGCGTTCTACCGATGATGCCTGGATACATATCGGTCATTCTTGCGAAGGACAAGAAAAACGGACCCAGCCGATGTGCTGCGTTCGTTTCATCTCTGGTGTTTGGTGCGGCGGGCATTTTGCTTGTAGGCGTTTTGTTCGTTATCGTGGGTGACGTGCTTTGGAGTCTGCTGTTGATGGGGAGACTTCTAGTTGTGTTCGCGTTATTGGCACTTGGGTTAGCTATGCTATTGAACGTAAGCATACTCAGTAGTAGTACTAGAATCATTAATCCATCGAGAGCGAACGTGCATGCGAAAAGTATTGCTGTTTATTCGTTTCTTTTTGGTTTTCTTTCGATGAGTTGCAGCTTGCCCCTCTTAGCGGGCGCTGTGCTAAACATAGTAAGTGGAGTGGACATTTATTCAATGACTCTTAGATTAATGACATTTACAGCGGGCTTCGCATTTCCTTTAGCGGTTTTAACCTTCACAATCGGCACTGGACAAAAGATAACGGCATCAAAGCTGAGTCGGCTAAGCGACATTATTTCAAGGATCGGCGGATTGAGTATGGTTGCAGCATCAATGCTTGTCTTACTGAATTGGTAACACACGAAACTCGAATGTTCACTCTTGCAGAACTAGTTGACTGATATTTTTCTTTTACCACTTCTGGATCATTACGTGGTGAACTTTCGGTAGTTTCGGCGGGCGAACCGAGGCTTCGCAAGATAGCGATCGAATTCGTTCTCTCAATTCATTCACCTGAATTTGGCGATTATCTGAAAGTCCTTCTCACCCGTACTTCTGCTCGGGTGGAAATTCTGACGCTGTTTGTTACAGAATTCTCCTTCAATCATACTAGTGTAGCAGCGCGGCGAAGTATAGGAGAAAGAAGCCGATTCCAACGAACGCGAAGGTCTTGGCGCCCAGATAGGAAGGAATCATCCCAGTCGTGCCCTTCGTATTCGCAATCAAGGGCCCAGCGAGCCTAATAGCCGCATATATTCCAGACGTAACACCAAAAGCGTAGAAGAAAGTCGTGTCCAGCGATAAAAAGTACCCAACCATCGACCCAATCACCGACGTAAGCCCAAACAACAACCCCAAAACCAGAAGATGCCATTTAGCCTTCTTCGCCACGCTCTCTCTCTGAACATAGATCGTATAAATGATAGCAACAATCGAAGCCTCCAAGAACTTATGCAAAGGATAAGAAACAACAGGATTCCACCCACCAAAAGCGCTCACAATATCCGTCGACCCACTCACCCCAGCCGCAACCCCAGCAAAATCCCAACCCTCGCCCAACCCATGAATCCCCATCACAGCCGCGACCGCCACAGGAACAAAAAACAGCGCCCCCGTAACAAAACCAGAAGCCACACCCTTAGCAGATACTTGCTGTGTAACCGCAATTCCGTTCTGAAT
>DATIYC010000009.1:0-10160 GCA_035517955.1 Candidatus Acidiferrales bacterium
GTCACCCAAGCTGGAGCCTAGGGAAGCATAGAAGTTGGTTAGGTTGGAGGTTGTGAACATGTCGGCGTTTGGTACGAACTGCATGAAACTCCATGGGTTTGGGATAGCTTTCGCAACGTAGTTGTTCGGGGACGGCACAAGCATTATCCCAGCGTTGGATATACCCATGCTCCAGCTTAGCATGAAAACCGATAGGGCCGATGCTATGCCTACCTCAACTGCGTTTTCGCGACTTCGATGAATACCAGCGAACAAGGTCGGTATGATGGCTAACGAGGGCAGCGGCGAAAGGAATGCAAGAATCCAAGAAGCGACAACGCATGCCATATCGAGCCAACGGAAAGTCAACAGTAACGTGATGAAGAAGACAACCAGGAAGGTCAACCCAACCAAAGCGTTCTGATAAAACGCACTGAGGACCGATAGCAAAACGGCGACCATCAACGCAATATTCGGGAACTCAATGGCGATAGCCCCAGCGGCTAAAGCCAGGGCGACCACAAGGTACAACGGATAGTAAGGAAAAATCATCAAAAGGAGCCCAGATAAGACTGCTACGACGCCAAAAGTTCCGAGTCGGCTAAGCAATAGTTTTGGCATAGGTAAGCGTTCTCATTCACATTTCTTGCATTCTTATGGCTTTATGTTTCACTAGAATCTGGCTGGCGGCAGTTTCAAATCGAACCCTGGTGTTGGGCGTCAAAACGGGTTGATAACCACTTAATCCTCAGCCTTCGTTGACGAAAGTTTTTAGATAATATTTACGAAATGTCCCCCGGACCGAAGGCAGGGGCAGTCGTGGATTCTAATCCGAGGAGCTCGATTGACCCGCACTTAGTCCACATAACTGCCTACTGTTTTGCCTTACACTTTTTCTTCGGTTTGGTTGAGGTGTTAAATGTATCACAGCTATCCTACTTTTACTATTTCCCTGCAATCGTGCACATTGTGATAGCAGGGCCAATCACGGACATGATTCTTTGGACATGTTCACTCATAATCGCGTCCACAACTTTGCTGGTAAAGGGTAAGGTGGAGTCTCGTGTACTCATGGTTCGTCTAGTTGTCGTGGCCACAGGTGCCTTTGCTGGTGCTGAATTGCTTGCGACGGTGTTTATGCATCCCATAGCGCTCTTGACTTTCGCGCTTTTCGCGATTGGGACTCTCGAGTTCTTGTTGCTGACCCGAGGTCGAAAGCTGTCGTTAATGAACCATACTCTAGGGATAACGACAGCAATCTATTTGCTAGTGCTCTTTTGCATAATTGAGGTTTCATCTGCCACGTTTTATGTTCTAAGACCTTTTGGCGCTGGAGGCGTTGCGGCATCCGGGCAGTTGAACGCGCTGATCGAGCTGCAGCTTACATACGCTGCCTACGGGTTGCTTCCTCTGCTGTACTTGGGTTTCTTGACATCATTCTTCTGGGCTCCACTCCTGGACAATCTTTGGAAAAGAATCTCACCGCTTCCCTTCCAACCAGAAATTGAGTCAATTCAACTTGCAAGGCCATTATCATCCACCGTTCTCGACCCGAAATTTCTGCTCGCAGTTGTTGTCGCATTTTTTATTGGGTATTATCCCTACTTTCAAAATCAGAACAGCCTTGTCGGCACTGATTCGTACTGGGTCTATTACGAGCCGTTATTGCAGATGAACGCTGGAGGCCCAAGCGCAGCCGTCCACCAAGCCCTTGGAGCAAGCCATCCCGTTACGTTACTATTACTATACTTGGCTCAGTTCACTCAGATGAGTCCCTTTAATGTAGTTAAACTATCTCCAGTCTTACTCACTTTGATGCTTGCGGTTGCGTTCTGCTTCTTCATTGGTGGAAGGCGTTCGAATTCTCTCGGCCTCATGGCTTTCGTGTTTTCCGTACTCTCGGCAACGACGGCGATAGGGCTGTATGCGAGCACGATCGCTAATTGGATCGTGCTAGTCATTTGGGTGGTTTTTCTAGCCTACGTAGCTTTCAGGAGTGATGAAAGTTACCGGAAACGAGACTTCCTCATCCTCCTATTCCTTTCCACGTTGATTATCCTCATCCATCCATGGACTTGGGGTGTGTTCGCGATCGCAGTGTTGGCCGCGAGCATACTCACGTTGGTTCTCAAGAAACAGAAACAATCAGCCATCAGCGCCTCATTGATCCGAATCATCCTAATCGATTGCGCCTTCGTCTTTCTCACAATCATCCTTCTCACTTGGAGCGAAGGATCGGCAGTATCAAACGCCCTAACGCTTTACACGTCTGTTCTTAGCAACCCGCCTAGCGTATTGGACTTTTGGTCCGCGCTAAACTGGACAATAAAATTCTGGTCACCTTTCTTAAGCCCAGCCTATATTCTCCTAGCCATAATCGGCGTACTGGCCCTGATGCGGTCAGACGTATCCCCATGGCAACGACGGCTCATCCTATCGTGGATATTCGCTTCAATGATAGGCTCCATTCTAGCCGCACCGATAGGATTCGTACCCAATTCGCCTGCGAGCAGCAACAGCCAGCTATGGCGTATACTCTTCGTTACACCCTTCCAAGCGACCGTGCCTTTCGGAGTGATGTGGATGAGCGAGAGAGTTCACCCACGGAAGCAGAGTGCCTTACTCTCTGAATTGCCTAAAACTTATGCGTGGAGTCCACTCGCCTGGATAATAACTGTGCTATCAGCCGGCGTGGTAACTGCCTTTGCCCCTTACGTCTTAGCCCTAGCTGCTCTGCTCATCCTCGTTCCCATCATAACCGCAGTTTCGATAGAGAAGATACCAGAAAGGGAGAGAGCGTTTCTTAGCTATGCAATTCAAGCAGTTTGCATCCTCATCGCTTTCAACTACACGACCCGCGCAGCGTCGAATCTTCTGCTTGATTCACATAACTACCCATCTGGAAACGCTCAACTGAGTTCCGGTTCCGTTAACGTACAGCGCAATCCCAAACACGGAGCCCTGCCGCCGCCGAAATGAAGAAATAGAAGGTTCTGGGATTGCAGGCGGTTTCAGGAAAGTATCGATCAAGCCAGAGTTTGGTATTGGGTTTCAGATTTCGCTTTGTGCATGATTTATATCCGAAAAACATTCTTTGAGGCATGAAACGAGCTTGCTGACAACCCAACTTTGCTTGTTGGCTGTACTTCTGTCGGGCGTGTTCATGCCTACGGCAGTGTATGCCAATCATGCCTCAGGGAATCGGCCCTCGCAGTGCTACTACTGCACTATTGCAGTGACGATTGTAAATCTGATAATCGCATCCTCCAACCCGTCTACAGCCGTATTGAATCAGTTCGTATTCGCGCTTAATTCATCACAAATTGTAGCAGGAACACCGTTCATAATTCAATTTCGCGTCATATACCCTTACGGAACATCCGCGTCCGGAAGCCCAGTGACGTTGTCTCCGCGAGTTGCCACATTTAGCTTCACGAACAACACGGGAGCGTCGTACGTTTTTACCTCAGTTCAAGTTAGTCCTGTTCCGAACCAACCCGGCAATTACACCTACGCGTCAACACTTCCCGAGGACTCACTTGCAGGAGTGATTACTGCGGCAGTTGTGGCACTCAGCCTGACCGACGCCAACGGTGCGATAGGCCCATCAGCCACGATAGCTTCTCATAACAGTCAACCCCCTCTCGCACAGACTGCAAGCCTCTTTGACAACTCAGTTTTTGCTATAGGAACAGCGCAGGCGACTCCACCGCCCCCGGCAATTACTCTGAATATTACCACCCAAAGCGTCCTGTCTATGATGCTCGTATTCATCTTGGGAGCGTTAATCCTCATGGTCAAAGGACGACGTATGTCTAGGGCTGGGCGAATACGAACAGATTGACGAGACTCTACTTATCTTGGCTTATTCATTGGGCGGTATAATGGAAAAATTGGAATGTCCAGATTCGCGAATCTGACGCCGTCACCCATCCTGAATACATTCCAGATGAGACCCAAGCAGTAATGGAAACGGTAATCGCCTGATCCTTAGCTTGGCTGAAGTAACTTACGGCAAGGGCATCGTCACTATTGAACGTCAACGTATAGAACACGGATTGGCCTTCTGAGAACATAGACCCTGAAGTCTTAACTAATGGAAACGTTGTATTGTCGAGCTGGAGTTCGAAAGTAACTAGGCTTAGGTTCAAATCGTACAGACCGGTGCTCGTAACTTTAACTATGACATCAACTTCAGCGTGACCGATGTTTCCAGTCCGATATTTTTCGGAGACCGTTTGGGCTTGAATAGTAAGGCTGCTGGCCGACAATTTACTTACCCCGTAGAAATACGCACCGACGACAAGCGCTGTCAGCGCTAGCGCTAGAAATATTCCGGCACATATGTTTCGTCTGTTAGAACCCGATAACGGATTGTTCCTTGCTAGCTGATAACTGACGTATCTGAAACAGCCTTTCATCATTCATCCATGACCGTTGTTCAGTCAACGGTTTGAATGAGTCTGATGTTCCCAAGGTTCGAAAACTGTAGTGACACAGGAGATTCACAGTAACTGAAAAACGAAAAGCGTAATCCTACAACATGACCGAGCAGTTGCAAAGCTCTGCCTCCACCAGATCGACCTTCTCGTGCAAAGGCGAAGAGAAGCACTAGCCCAGGTGAGGCAAGAGTAGGAGATTACAAACAATCACGTATGGGAAGTTTTTGCGGTCCATACGGCACATAAGGGATATGATTAAGTAATTTATTAAATATGAATCGGCTGGGAACACCTAATGAACAAAGGAGTTAAGACCCTCATCTATCCCGTCAAAGATATTACAGCAGCCAAGAAACTATTCCGCAATCTCATAGGGGTCGAGCCGTACGCGGATCAGCCGTACTACGTGGGGTTCAAAGTTGGCGATCAAGATATTGGGCTAGTCCCCAATGGTCAAGGGCCCATGGCCAAAGCGACAGGAATGACTGCTTTCTATCACGTCGACAACATCAAGCAGAGCCTGCAAACCTTGCTCAATGCCGGCGCCAAAGTTCAACAAGAGGTCAAAGATGTGGGCGGCGGAAGACTCGTTGCGAGCGCAACCGACCCCGACGGCAACATCATCGGACTCATCCAATAGCCATGAGTCACCTTCCGACAGCCAAGCGAGCTGAATAGACGTTGAAAAGAAGCGCATCCCGCCAGCGCAGGTCTGAATCGGACTGGCGCGTGAAGACGCTCAGTAGAGTACGCGAACTCATCAAGGAGGCAGACCCGGAGGCCGTCGAAGAGATGAAGTGGAAGAAACCTAGTAACCCTTCAGGAATCCCGGTCTGGTACCACAACGGCATCATCTGCACCGGAGAAACTTACAAGGACCACGTGAAGATGACGTTCGCAAAAGGAGCCTCCATAAAGGATCCTGATCGACTTCTCAACGCCAGCCTCAACGGGAATGTCACACGCGCCATAGACATTCATGAAGGACAAAGCGTCAACGAAACCGCCCTGAAGAAACTCATACAGGCAGCAGTAACGCTAGACCTCGAGGGCAAGCCGAAGAGTTAGCGCGGAATACGAATGGTTTCCGTTCGATGATCGCTTACAGTTCGCGTTCTTGATTGGCGCAGTCCGAAATACGCCGTCACATTTAACTAACTATTTAACAATCGTTTTCACTGACCAAAGTTGGCGTCACCTTGGAAAGCAGTAGCAGACGACAGTCGTCGGCAAATGTTAGTCTTGCTTAGAGAAGGAGAGAAGACGCCTACAGAAATAATTGAGCACTTCAATTTTAGTCTCCCCGCGCTCTCTACACACCTGAGAATTCTGAGTAACGCCGGACTCGTAAAGGAACGCAAGGAGGGAAGGAACAGGATTTATTCAGTGAACCGGGACGCTATGCGTGAAATGATAGAGTTTTTGGACGAATTCTGGGGAAGTCAACTGAACGGCCTGAAGAAGCACGTGGAAGGAAAGAAAACGCGTAAAGGGCGAAGATGAAATGGTGGAGACTAGAAAAACGATAGTTATCGACGCTTCACCAACCGTAGTTTTCAGGGCGCTTACGGACGAGGCTGAACTCGTGCAGTGGATGCACAAGGAAGCGAGGATGGATCTTCGCGTTGGCGGGGAGTATGAGTTCAAATTCCATTGGGCGTCAGCAAACATAACCGCCGTGGCCAAGGGAAAGATACTCGAACTGATCCCAAACGAAAAACTGTCATACACATTCGACGCCACATACTCAGGTTCTAACAGACGCGTGGAGGGAACCGTCGTTACGTGGACCTTAGAGGAACTGCCTGAAGGCAAGACAAAGGTTACCGTCATACACAGCGGCGTCGACTGGGCGGGCTATAGCTATTGGCTGCAACGCCTAGAAAGTCACTGTCGTGAGATGGTGACGAAACCAAGCCGAACTGAAACCAATCTACGAGTATAGATGGGTCCTGTACGAGTGCGGCATGGGATCGCTCCTCCAGATTCGGCCTTATCTGTTGATCGCCGTCGCGATGCACTCATTTGCCTAGCGCTCGCCCGTAATGGAAGAACATGCACCAGTATCCTCCCCACTCTCCATTGTGCGTCTGAATGACTCGTGCAAAATCAGTAAAATGGTAACGTTCAGTGACCTAATGGAGCGGCTCGTCAAAGTTTTGGGCAAATGGCGGAGCTATCACCTTACATACGACACTCTCACTACTTTCCTCCGATACTATGAGTGCGTCCTCGAAACCAAATATACTTGCTAGTAAAGTTGGAAGTACTTTTAGCGATGAAGAAGTCTTTGCAGAAGGTACTAAATGGAGTCAGAGAGTTTTCTTTTACAAAAATGCTACTGAAAGCATAAAGGTTGGAAAGCCTTTGGCCGCGAGCATTTACTATCACAAGAACGGCAGGGGCATAATTAGCGTCTTTTCAAACTTCTCAGGCGGTCGCGGTTGGGTCGTGCAGATTGATAAAGCTGGAAACTTGAGCTTCGCAAAGAGTAAGGTCAAATCAACGGATTCTAGTAGAGTTGAAAGCGCTTTGGAGAAGGGCAAAAGGCTTGCCGACGCGTCTGAAGTGCTTGCAAACACGGCTTTCATAGAAGTAAATCGGGGAAGACTTATCGTATTCGGCTCCAAGAATGCAACGGCATTGACTGGAGGGAAAAACATTGAGAAAGGATTCTATTTGCTTGGCGGTTCAAAGAAGATTAAACCCAAAAGTTCTGCTGAAATGCTTGCCGAACAACTAACAGAAAAGAGAAAGGAAGTTGCTGAGTTAGAAAAGAAACTAGAAGATGTATTAAGAGCCGAAAAGGGCTGACTCAAAACGAAGGGTTCGTAAGGCGCAGACCATTTTTGATGTGACAAAGAGTTCATTTCGTAGCGGATCTCGTTCCCAAACTAATTTGGCGAAATGCACAGAACCGAAGAATATGAGGACTCGACCATTCTAATCGACCGTCAATTGGCGATCCCTTAAGTCATGAATCATTTCAATTTATCCAGAAAGAGTTGGTAAGAATACAGGCCCAGTCTCTGCGCACCGAGCCTTCGAAAGAAGGCCATAGCGCCCTTGTTCCATAACAACACTTCCCATTTCATCGAATCACAATCATGCCTCAACGCGTCCTTAGCACATTTCATGAGGAGTAAACGACCGACTCCTAAATCCCTATATTCGCTCAGCACGAACAAATCCTCAACGAAAAGACACGACCGCCCTGCAAACGATGAATACGCGTAGAAGTAAAGTGCGTACCCAACGAGTGTAGTCCCTGCGGTTGCGACTAAGAGGTGGACTCTTTTTGTCGAGAATATGTCATGGATGAGCCGCCTGTTGGCCGCCGTGTCAGGTGGTTTCAGGTGGATAGCCTTCGCGAATAATGCAACTAGTCGAAGAAACTTTGCGGAATCATGCCTATTCCCTCTTCGCACTCTTACCAGTGCCCTCTTGTTGCCCTTGGACCGTCGCATTGGTCTCAACCGCGTCTAAGAATTAGATTGGTATCCACCGAGAACCGGAGGCCTTAATGCGGCTTAGAACATTCTGTTTGCATTCGGTGTTTCTGGAGCCATCTGGGTGACATCCCAGTACTCTACGATTTTGTCTGCTTTGAAGCGGAAAAGATGAACCTGCCTCATTCCTTGATTGGGGTTTGATTTTGATTGCAGCGTTGTATGAACGGCAACCAAGTTCCCGTCCACAAGGACGTTCTTGACATCGAACGCACCGTCTTTCGGCATGTCTTGGCTTTCCTCTTTCTGCACCTGAATGATTGCGTCGAGTAACGCGTCTATTCCTTCGGGGAGGTATGGATTGTGGTGCTTAGCGTCGGCTGCAAATAGTTTCCTGGCTTCTTTGATTAAACTCGGACTCAGGAGGCTGAAGAACCTGAGCACTGTTTCCTTCCTTTGGTTAGACCGCGATTTGCGTTGTTGCTTCCTCTTCATTACAATTCACTCGTGCGCATTACCTTTTTGGAATATAAGAAAGACCTTGAATCACAATCAAGTTTAGCGGTTGAATGTATTCGAAGCCCCTCAAGATAGCGGGAGCAAACGACTCAGTGGAGGCGAGCGCTTTCTCATGAGGATGATCACCCTCAGCCTTGACAAGTGCTCAGCAACGAAGCTCGTGGATGAGAAGTTCATGATTTCCAGTCTTCGTGATTTTCCAAATCACCGTCACTCACCATCTTTCTTCCAGGGTGGAACCCGATCCCCGAAAAAGAGCGTAACCACTGTGACAAAACTCAGCACCTTCGATATGTCGTTGAGTGCTGTCTCCAGGGGATGGTTCGGGGAGGGGTAGGAGAAACCGAACGCAGCCCACACGGCAAACACTAAGAAGAATCCGGCCAAGGAGAAGAAGGCGTACTTGGTCAGTCTTGTCAAAGGCGAGAAAGTGAGGAACGACATAGTTGAGAGTTCAATTAGAAAGAGTGGCAGAAAGAAGAGTAGCCGGAAAAGTATGGGCGCGGGAGGAATGGGTGGGTATATTCGGTTCAGGACGATCAAATCGAAGGGAAGTTCGAAAATCATGGGACCCGTCATGGCTCCAACTAGAGCGCTCAGCAGGGCAGTCTTGAGCCCATGTCTCCTTGTCAAAAGCAGGATGACAACGAACGCCGCGACTGCGCTGGCTTCAGTAATCGGAGTCACTGGATTAGGTGCAGTGTACGATTCGTAAACTCCGACTAGATGCGCATTAGAGAGTGCGAGACCATAACTGATGGCATCGACGAAAAACGCCACCAGCGAGATAACCCAAATCAGTATCAACAAGGCACTGATCGTCCTCCCAGGTCTCGTCGGCGCCAAGGAAGATCGAAGCTTTAGGCCTAGGTACACGAAGAGCGCAGCGATCACAAGCATCAACGCGGCCAATAGGATAGAATCTGTGCCCGTATACGGGGTCCAAGTACCTGCCATACTGCTTCTGTCTACTCAGCAGACTACAATACCATTTACAGTTGATGTACTTGGTCATGGGAACTATGGCATCAGCACTCTGAGGGGGTTTTCCATTCGTACCCATGATCCCACATCAGCTTACGACATTCTCGACTGAATATTCGCAAGTGCTCCTTTGGGCAATTTCTTGAGGCAAACTCAGAGTCGTCTAGTGTCGGGACGGAGTTCTGGGTCACAACAGGACGGCCTGAAATGTACGGTGGTTACATTCTTATGCCGTTGCGTTTCATAGCATTCTTCAAGCATCCCGACTAACGATGTGCAACCGGTTCTGATTGCATAACTCCGCTGCAAAGGGTTCTAGATTCGGAGTCACATCCGGCGCGACAGCGATCTGATCTCTCTCAAGCGACGTAACTTGGGAGTTTCCTATGAGCTCGTTGAGTTTCGTGACAACTTTGTTGAGTTGTTCGACTCCTGAAGCCATTGCTTCGATGCTGGCATTGATCTCTTGGATAGATGCCGAAAATTCTTCCGTAGTAGCTGAAGCTTCCTCGCTCGCGGCGGCAACGCTGGTCATTGACGAAGTGACTCGGTCCGCGAAGTCTAATTGCACTTTCGTTGAATCTGTCATGCTCTTGACAAGGGATTCGGTATGTTTGGCAGACTTAGCGACGCCTTCCAAAGTCTTCACAACTTTCGTGTTGATTACTTCCATCCCCATTTCTGACTGCGTGGCATTCTGCTCTATCGCCTTAACTGCGTTTCCGGTCGCTATGTTGATCTCATCGTTCAGCTTGGCGATTTGGTCTGCGGCTTTCTTTGATTCCTC
>DATIYC010000010.1:0-7278 GCA_035517955.1 Candidatus Acidiferrales bacterium
TTGAATACTGTAAGAGGCTTGCATTGCTATCTGAAATTAGAAAGCCTGCAAACATCGTATATTCGAATAAGCCAGCACAATATGTCCGTGTAGAAACCTAAGCCCCTTCTTTTCCATTAGAACATACGTCATTAAGTGATATTCGGATACTATTATTTCCACTAATTTGAACAATGGGTGGCGTTGAATCAGTGTCTCTGTTTCAGTTCTGTCCGAGGTCGTCTATGTGGACGAAGCGACGGCAGGACTGGTGTTCCCCTCAGAAACGTGTCAGGGGCAGGGTTAGCAGTCTCTTAGAATCCCATCGAGGAAACAGGAATACTGAGCATTCTCGTCGATGTTTACGTGGGGTTTTGTTTTGGCGGTTGCGTGTCGGGTGTTTGAGGTGTCGGAGCGGCAGGAGATGGTGCTGAGGGTGCAGGCGCGGCTTGCGGAGTCGGGTTGCATGTGGTTAGGTGGGATTTGTATTCGTCGAGCCGTATCATTCTGTGGCAACGTACGCACTCTAGCGTCTTCATTTCTTGACGAATGTTGCGGTTTCGTATCTGTCTCGGCGTCTGGCTCACTCTCAGCTCTGCAATTTGGTACTGTATCTATTCAATGCTTGGGTTCAGTTCTCCGCCCTAACCCATGGGGGCTGATGGTATCCCTGAGGGGAGGGGCGTCGCGGAGCCTGTGAAGACCATACCGCTGGCATTTCGTGCATGTGGGTGTGAGTCATGTTCTGAATACGTCTTAGGTCCATCATTTCCCTGCGGGAAACGAGTGTTACTGCGATACCGCTTGCGCCCGCCCTTCCCGTTCGGCCAATTCGATGGAAGTATAGCAATGGATCGTTGGGTACGTCGTAATTGATTACGTGTGTTATTCCTTGGATGTCTAGTCCTCGTGAGGCAACATCGGTTGCGACTAAGAATCTGACCCGTCCATGTCGGAAGTTGTCGAGAGCTCGTTCGCGTTGTGATTGTGTCAGGTCACCGTGAATTACGGCAACGTCTTTCCTAATCTTGCTCAGCCTATATCCGAGTCGATCAGTTCCCATTTTCGTTGAACAAAAGATCAATGCTCGTTGGACAGGGTCTTGGTCGAGTATGTCGCATAGCGCTTGGAACTTGCGTTCAGGGTCGACAAGCCTGTACAATTGTTCAATCTCTTCGACCGCAATCTCATCCTTACTGACGAGTATCTTTTCGGGATTGTACAGGTTCCGTGTCGTCAAGTCAAGGATTTCTTCTGGCATCGTAGCGGAAAACATCGCTGTTTGTCGTTCACTGGGTGTCCGACTCAAAATGTATTCGATGTCCTCTCTGAATCCCATGTCAAGCATCCTATCAGCCTCATCGAGAACGGCCATCCTCACACTGTCAAGAACGAGTGTTCCTCTTGAGATGTGATCGATGACTCTTCCCGGGGTTCCAACGACGACGTGGACGGTATTCTGCAGGGCTTCCATTTGCCCATAAATTGGTTGTCCGCCGTAAACGGCTAGAGATTTGACTCCAAGATGCTTTCCAAACCCGTTAAGGTCTGAAGCCACTTGAACAGCTAGTTCCCTCGTGGGAACAAGAACTAAGCCTTGAACGGCGTCAATATTCCGGTCAACTTGCTGAATCATCGGTATACCGAATGCGGCAGTCTTGCCGGTGCCTGTTTTCGCTTGCCCAATCACATCCCTTCCGCTAAGGAGAGACGGAATGGCAGCTGCCTGAATCGGGAACATTTCCCGGAAACCCAGCTCGTTCAGGCTGCGAACTATTTCTCCCGCTATTGGGAGTTCTTCGAAACTTTGCATTTAGTTGCACTTTTCTACGTTAACCGCTTCCAGAAAACAGAACCGCGAAGCTTCCTTGTTTCGGGAAAACCGCGTTCTACTTTCGCTGTGCAGAACTTCACTGTGTCCGCACGCGGTCTTCGTTTCGTAGTTGAGACAGATAACGGTCTCATTTAAACGTTGATTGAAGTTATCAGTGGAGGACCGTTTGCTCCTGTACCCAGTTTGCTCATCAGAACGATTGAATCGGGCATTCTCATCAAACGCCGACTAAGCGGATGGGGTTGAGTTGTGGTGTTAGAGGTCTATGTGATCTGGTTTTTTCGGGTTTAGGGAGGCTTTGAGTAAGTCGGGGGGTACGGGTCGTTCGCCTAGGCGTGGCTCGTATTTTGGTTTCACGAAACTGTTCCATTGTTCCTTGGTATTAAAGAAGACACGAGCGCCGCCTAGTTCATGTTGAATTTCGGGATAAGGTTTCTGGAATTGAGCTAGGCCGAGTCCCCAATATCTGATTCCCGTGTAGCTTTCGTACGTTGCCCACCATTCTTCCATACCAAGATTCTCGAAAGCATGCTCCATCTTCGCGAGGTACATCAGGGCTCCTATGCCAGCTCCTCGTTTGAAGGTCATAGTATGCAAACTTATTGCAACCTTCGTATCCCAAAGTCGCGCATTTGCCACCGCTGCCAATTCTCCCTCCAGAACGCCGACGAGACAATAGTAATCCTTCACACGTTTTCGTTTATGTGATAGGATCTCCGCGTAAACTCTTGATGATACAAGGTCGTAGAAGTCCTTCTCTTCGTCCATAACTGACCGAGTCGTTTGCAACATGACCGGAATGTCTTCCTCTGTAGCCATACGAACAACCATCTTCTTCCCGTCGGGTAGTTTCAGAAGTCTGGGCTCATACTTCCTCAACAATAAGGGCGATTCAGCCGGCCTCAAAATCGGCTCAAGGTCTTCGACCTTTATCTTCACTTCACTCAGCGTGACGGGGCAAGGAGGCTTGAATGACATCGTTATGAGCTCCAACGCCGAGTCACATTGAGGCACTTTTAGCGGTTACGTCAAGAACTCACGGCTGAAAAAGCCCGGCTCTTCGCCGAGTTTCTGCAGGTTCAAAATGCTGGTTCTAAGAATCCCGCTATAGACCCAACTGATTCAAGAGGTCCTCTGTGTCACGCCTCTCTTTTGTGATGTCTAGGATCAGGCTGAGCGCTATTACAAGTCCAATGGATATGTCCAGTCCGGATGTGTGTCCTCTTGGAATCAAGTCCTCGAATGCGAGAATAAATTCATCTTCACTGTTTAAGGCGGAACAGATTATGTGCGATAACTGTGAGTCGAGCAATTCCCGCTGCATGTAGTCAAGCAGTTTCGCGCTAATCCAGCTAGTTTTGTTCGATAGAGAATTGAAATCTATGATTATTTTTGAGCGAGCGATTGTGCTTGCTAGCGTATTCCAAGCTGCTAGGAAACCTCCCAGCAGGTCATCACCCGATGGCGTAAACCCAGTTCCTAGACCAACCATTACTTCTGCCTCCGGCTGGAAAATGTCACCAGAAGCACTGTCTCTCAGTGGAAGAGCTGCAGTGCGTGTGAATCTTCTAGTTTGATCGTGCGAGATTCCTTTGACATCTAGAACGCTGAGATTGGTATCTAGGATTCCGATGATGAACGCTGCATGCCTCAATACTCCGCTGTCAACTCTTAGTTTGCTGGCTGGAAGTGGTTTAGCCGGTTGAAAGTATTGTCTCGCTGTTTCTATTCGCATCGCCAAGTCACCAACCAGAACCTGATTCTGACAGATCGAGACGCTGGTTCCGGTGGGCACAAGGCTTTCGAAGTTGAGGTTCGTTGTCAAGTTGATTGTGATTGGTGATCCAATTGAGCGGTTTGTGACGAAGACTAATTCGTCTTCGTGAGTTCTTATGTAGAATGAGTTTTGGAAACTGGCAACGACTTGTCCGATTGATTGAGGCTTGGTTTGCGAGAACGATTGCGAAGCTACTGTGCCTATTTGTGTTGCACTGATTTCTGTTCTCAATCCTACTCCTTAGATACCGTATTTTTCTGCGTATGCCTTCAATGCTTGTTTGAAGATTTCGAGTGGGAAGGATACTATGCCTGCACCTACTTGCCCTATTCCTGCTTCTCTGTGGGCGATGCCCGTGTTGATGGTTGGAGTTATGCCTGTTCTGACTACTTTGCGTATGTCAATTCCGGTCGGGGTTCCTTGAAAGTCTAGGAATGGAATGATGAAGTTTCTGTTCTTAGCGTATGTAATTTCATACATTCTCTGCGTGTTCTCTATTGCATAGGAAACTGATCCACCAACCCATGAAACAATTCCGGGAGCAGCAGCCATTGCGAATCCTCCATAGCCAGCGGTTTCAGTTATCGCGCTATCTCCTAGGTCGGGGTTGGCATCCTTTTCGCTAAAGCCAGGGAACCAGACGCCTTTCGGGGTAGGGGCAGGGGCAGTGAACCATTCGTTTCCTATTCCACTTACCCACAAGGCTGCATCCGTCCCATTTCTTGTGAGCACGGTTACTATGGTGCTGTACTTGATGTTGTGCGCTGCAAGGCTGATCGCTTTTCCAGTAGCCATTCCAAGGTTGAGTAGGGTGAAATTGTTCTGTGCCATGAAATTGTACGATTCAACTAGAGCATTCTTTGCTAGGTCTGCCTCAATCATGTATGGAGTGATTTCCTTCAGAAAGAGTGATGTTGCTGCATTGTACCTGTTGTGGCAGTCGTCACCCATCGTGAGGGCTTGAGTTATTATTGGTTTCATGGCAACCCCAAGCTTGTCTTTCTTGATTTGCTGAATCGTTGAGGTAAGTGTGGGTGCGAGTATGTCTCTCATCCAATTCAATCTTTGAATTACTTCTTTCGAGAATGCTCCGTACCTCAGAACTTTTCCAATTCCTTCGTTAAGGTTTGAGTAGGTCCTTGATTCATATTTCCGATCTTCAACAGCGTAGACCGGCATGGTCGAGGAAATCACTCCCGCCATTGGACCAACTGCATTGTAGTGATGGTTCGGTTCGAGTGTGATTTCTCCCGATCGAGCAAGTTTCTCTGCTTCGTCCTTCGTGTTTGCCCACCCCTCGTATAGTATTGCGCCGATAACTCCACCCTTCATCGGTCCGCTCATCCTAGCCCAATCTATTGGTGGGCCAGCGTGCAAGAGCAAACGTTCCTTCATGCCAGGAATGAGTTTGCGGGCGAGTCCCATATCGACCCAATATGGGTCAGATTCCATCATCCTATCTACAGCGATTTGATTGGCTTTCTCGATTTCTTCTTTGATGCTAAAAGGGCTGGTCACGAGAAATCACATTTTCGAACTGTGAAAAGATATATGGCGATTTTGGCGAGATGCCATATAAGCGAATGGAAAGGACGCGTAACCATTACCCAGAGGAAAGGGAACTTAAGCAGGATTGTCGGCGCATCTCAGTTTGAATGGGGGGAAGTGAAAATCATTGGTTATTGCTAGAAACTTGGTCCGGAGAAACTTCCATCGAGATTCCGTGCAGCTTCTTCAATTGTCCGAGTCAGCGAAGAAAATTGATGGGGTTATCGACGCTGCAGTTGTAATGGGAACAACAACTAACAAAGAGATCTTGACCAAACTCGCGCTCCTTACCGAGGATGGAAGAAATGCGACTGAAAGTGACATGATTCTTGCAGTTAGTGCCGATTCGGAAACTCTGATCGAAAAGGGGCTTGCGATAATTCAGGACATGGTCCTAAGGCCGCCTGCCTCGAAGGGCCAAAGATACTACAGTGTAGAGGCTGCGCTGCAGACCCTCCCAGGCGCGAATCTAGCGATCGTCTCCATTCCAGGTGAATATGCCCGAGAATTAGTTCTGAAGATTTTGGATAAAGGTTTGAACGTTCACCTCTTCAGCGATCACGTTCCACCCGAGCATGAGCTTGAACTAAAGAAGTACGCTCGTCAGAGAGGTTTGCTAGTAATGGGCCCAGGAGCAGGAACCGTCATCATAGGCGGAAAGGCGATTGGTTTCGCAAACGTTGTCAGTAGAGGGAAAACAGGGATAGTGGCGGCAGCCGGAACAGGGCTTCAAGAAGTCAGCGTGCTACTAAGCGAATCCGGCATCGGAATTTCTGAGGGTCTCGGAACAGGTGGGGGTGATGTCAAAGACAAAACGGCTGGAATCATGATGCTTCAATGCATCGACGCACTAGAAAAGGATCCGTCAACCGACTTGATTGTCCTCGTATCCAAACCTCCAGATCCGAAAGTAAGAGCGAAATTGCTTGATCACATCTCTACTGAAACCAAAAAGCAGTATGTAACTTGCTTCTTGGGTGGCGAAAGTTATGAGCTTCCAGATCTCTGTCGAGATCGCGTTAAAAGTACGAAAACACTTCACGCGGCAATAATGGAAACAGTCCGTACCTTGGGAGGTGCTGGGAATAAACTTGAACTCACACCTGCTGAACTCAAAGTAAAATCAGATCGAATCGCTAACGAACTCAAATCCTCTCAAAAGTACCTAAGAGGATTATACACAGGCGGGACTCTAGCTTACGAGACGTTGGTAATCCTTGACAGGATGATCGGCCGAGTTTATTCTAACGCACCTATTGGCTCGCGTCCAAAACTTAGAAACTCGAACCAAAGTGTCGAGGATTCAATCGTGGATTTGGGAGAGGAAGAATTCACGGTTGGGCGCGCGCATCCTATGATAGACCCAACGGTCCGACAGTTGAGGCTGGTTGAGGAAGCCAAAGATCGGGAAGTTGCAGTCATCATGATGGACGTTATGCTTGGATATGGTTCTCACCCAGACCCGGCTGGAGCAATGTTAGGGGCAATTGCACAGGCGAGACAGATCGCTAAATCAAACGATTGCGCCTTACCTATCCTAGCCCATGTTTGCGGAACCGAGCAAGATCCTCAACCGTTGTCACAGCAAGTGAGGAAATTGGAGGAAGCAGGCGTTCACGTTTTCGCGACCAATGCAATGATGGCGATTGCAGGAGCACTGATATCTCGTAGAGGAAGTGTAAGCGAAGATGCGCTACAGGGAGTTTACAAGGAATTACTAGGCGCCTATTAGGTGAACAATATGAGTGAAGAAACAACTACATTGTTCGGCAAAGAGCTCAAAGTTATCAACATCGGGCTTGAAATCTTCAAAGACGCCTTAGAAGCTCAGCACGTACCCGTTGCTCAAGTGGCATGGGAGAAACCGATTAAACTCGAGAAGGAGTATGAAGATATCCTCTCGAAGATTCTGTAAGCTAGGTTTGCAATTCGCATGAACCGTCTTCCCGTACATCTAATCTGCCCGTTCCTCTTGGCAAGATCATTGATGAGCTCGGCTATTGTTCTTGTTATTGCCCATGGTAGCACGCGCCCGAAATACTTGTCAAGCACGTTACGCCTAGCGGTTAATCGGTGTCCGTGTTGAAGTTCCTCGACCTCACGATCCCGTTGGGTATTGCAACCCCGCCGTGGCCAACTT
>DATIYC010000011.1:0-5136 GCA_035517955.1 Candidatus Acidiferrales bacterium
TTCGTAGGAGGGTGAACGTGCACATCGACTAACTCGTTCTGGGTCAACCTTTCACCCTAGCGTCTCTCATGTTTGCGAGTCCATAAGAATGCGCGCTCACGTTCGTATCCATGCGGCTTATTACACGTAGAACAGCATACGTAGTTGTTCAGGCTTGAAACAAAAATCGTCTGCTTACCTCGGAATCGCCGGGGGTTTGATTGATTTCGCATCAGGCCTAATTACTCTTCAAGGAAGCTCGGCTATGGCGGGTGAGGGTTCGATGATGTTTTCTTCGGCGAGGGTGTTGGCCTATTTCCTTCTCGTCTTTGGTCTCGCGGTGTTTCTAACCGGCGCATACCTCTTCGTTCTGCGTAGTAGAATCAGCGCCCGTATCTCCGGTCCCTTAATGATATTGTACGGTGCCGTGATGCTAGTTCTGGGTGTAGGAATGATAGGGCGGGTTTTTTCGATGATGCAGTGGTCATTCTTCTCCGGCGCCATCATGCTTGTAGTGGGAGTCGGGATGGTTTACAGCGGGTTCACGATGGGTAAGATGTAATTTCCTAAGCGGCAAGTATGTTTACGGTTTTCTTCGTTATTTTGACAATTTGATCTTCGACCGAGGTCTTCTGGCGGAGAATGTTTCTGTTGAGGTCTTCGATTCTCCTGTGAAGATCGTCTCTATGCGAGGTTAATGTCTGTTTCTCGTTGTTGTTTTCAGAGATTTGTCGATCCAATTCTTCCTTCTGACCTAGGAGGCCTTCGGCGCGTAGTTGGCGCAGCGTCTCCTGAACATTCGCCTGTGCGCTTTGGTACTCTTCACGCATCCTCTCTATCGCACCATTCTTTACCTCACGAATGGTTTCCTCAGCTTTCTTTAACCGCCGCTCTTCAACGCCAACCTTTCCCTGCGTCAAAGCCTCGTCCAACCTCTCGAACAATTGCATGATCACGAACGACTGCCCTGAGGACACAGTCTCAACTGGGGTTTCCACTATATCGTGTACGGCCTTAGAATCGATGGGCGGGCTTCCCCTTGGTAAAGTAATTCTCTCTAACTTAACGAGTGGTTTAGCGACAGGTTGGAAGAATTGCTTAATCTGGTCCTCTCTGGCCTTCAACGAACTCTCACACCTCTCTAACTCAACGAATCCATCCTGTGCCATCAACTTCGTCTGGCTTCCGAGGAGATCCCTCTCCTTCTGGAGCATACCCTCCAATGCTTCGCCTGCGGACTGTTCTTCATTCCTTAACTTCAGAAGTTCATTGTGCATTTCTGTTAACGATTGAATCTCTCTTCGAGTAGTCGCTATCTTACTTCCGGGCGAGTCGTCTAACGCGGTGCCCAGCGCTCTGACTGAAGATTCGAGTCTCGCGAGAGTGCTGTTCAATGCAGCCATCTCCGTACGAAGTCCCCTGTGAAGTTTCGGAACGTATCGTCTAACGGTCTTTATGATTTTGTTGAGTGACGCTACGGAGGTGTCGTGGAATTTTTCAGCCTCTGCGAAGTTGGGTGATGCCTCTGTTCGTGATAGTTCCTGTGCGATCTCTCGGATGTTTTGGACCATTCGCGTGCCATACTCTGATACAGTCGTGTCCATGCTTCCCCAAGCGTTTCTGACCGCCGCTCCAACTCGTGACGCCGCGCCGTCGAGTGAGTTGGCTGCATCTCGTGTGGCCCTAATTCTCTCTGCAAATCGCTTCTCGTGCTCTCTCATCACGTCCCTTGCCATAGACTCCCAAGAGTCCGTTAATTCGTTGATTGGTACGTCGGTCAAGGGTCAGACTCTTTTGGTTGAATTCGATTTTGTAGAGCTTATTCAACTTCTTTCGGTTGCGCGTTCATCCTCTCAACCGAGCTTGCTACCGCTTGGCTAAGCCCTTGGCACGCGTTCTTTCTCATCTCCAGGGCGTCGTCTGCGTTACTAGACCTAAGACCTGCTAGTTTCTCTTTCAGTAGCTTTTCCTGCTCTAAGAGGCTTCTTCGTCTGCCCTCGTAACCAGATTTCAAATTGTCCAACTGGTGCTGTAGTCCTTTCTCGTTTCCTTCAAGGCTGCTCTTCTTGGACTGAATTCTGCTTGTACTTTCTTCCAGTCCCGACTTGGATTTGCCAAGCAACCTTTGCAAAAAGGTAGGTTTCTGCTTGAGGAGTCTCAGCCTCTGACGGTCGAGGGCATCAATCTCGCTTAGAATCTTCTTCTTAGACTTCTCATGTCCCCTCTTCACGTCCTCTCTCTTCTTTCTTTGCTCTTGCTCAACCTTGGACAATTCGAGTTCACACATGGATAATTGCTGTTGCACTGCTGAAACTTCCGAATCTAAGTTCCTCTCAGCATCAATCCGCTTGTCGAATTCAACCCTCACCTCTGTCAACAGCTTCGTAACCGCTGCCTTGTATCCTTCGTCCACGGCTTGCGGCAATGCTGCAGTGAATTCTGCAAGAATCTCGTCAACGTCGTTTCTCCAACGGGTGAAATGCTCCGAGAATGGGGGTAGTGGAAAGCGTTGGTTGCCTAAGTGTTGCAAAGCGTTGGTCACTTTGGCGGATAATTGTGCTGGGTCCACAGGCACAGGCTCCTCGTAGAAGTAGGATTCCTCATTCTTGTCCTTCTTCTCGCGAGAGGCCTTCTTGGGGGATGTTCGGCGGGAGCGTATGCCGCGCGAGCGTGGTTCGTAAGTCATACCTTGATCGACCAGTCATCATCGTATTTATGCGAAGCTCGCTCTGTCAACTTATCGTCCACCGGTTTTGCTTAACCAAAAGTGTCGCAGCAATAAGCCTGCGATTACACCCCCTGCGTGTGCCAGAAAGCCACCTCCAGCGAAAATGTCAAGGCCGATAAAGAAGATCATGCCAACTAGACCTTTCCAACCCCCTGCCGCTCCGAGTAACCCGTAGATAGCCCCCGACGCTCCAACTCCAACCGCGTTGCCACCAAAAAACAGGAACGTGAGGTTACCGACTAACCCACTCAAAAGGTAAGTGGCCAACCATTTTCCCCTCGGAACTTGTTCCTCAAGTGACGTGCCGAAGATCAACAGGAACAGTAGGTTTCCTCCCAAATGCAGCGGGCTAGCGTGCAGGAACATAGACGTGAACAGCATCCAGACGGCCCCATGCCACACATCAGCGTTCACCTGCGCCAACCAATAGAACACGTCCAAGTTCAGCGAGAGGATGTTGCCTCCTACGATGCCAGTAATCAAATAGACTATTAGCAAGACAGCCGACATTTGAACGGAGGGCGAGTCTCGAATTCTAGAGTTGCGAGTGGGCTGCATACTGGAAGTCATTCCAGACGAAAGTGGTCCCTTGTCCGTTACGCTCCGATTTAATAAGTGAAACATCGCAGCTATGCTCCGGGACACTTCAAACAGGTGACAGGTTTCAGAAAGCAGAAAAAAATCGAAGTCGTCAGTGCTGACACTAATTTTTATTGGAATCGTGAAGTTGCTTACTGATTTTGGGCGGGTAGTTTGAGGCTAAGGTGATGGCGTCAACTCATCATCCGACTCAGTCGTTGATCTGCAGGCTAAGCCCACAGTTAGGTTTCTATCTTCTCGACGAGAAGCATCTTCCCCAACGTCGTCAGTGAAACCTTGGTCTTTCCTCGCGCATGTCTAGTGGCTTGGGCTAGGCCTAGGTCTATGAGGCCGCGAGCGTCCTCTGAGCCATGGATGTGGTAGCTTAGAAGCGGTTTGCCATAATTCGTTAGTTTGCTCAACTGATCCAAACTGTCCACCTCTCCTCCCGCTTTGTCCAAGGCGCGGAGTATGTTCAATTTCACTTCCGAAACCATCTCAGTATAGCTAAGTTTCATTGGCGGAAGCATCACGCACTCGTCGCCTTTGCAAAAGAACGCCTTGAAGCCTAGAATGAAAGAAGTAACTGCGGCGGCAATACAAATCATCTTGTCTCCCGCGCTAACGTTCAGGAGAAAATCATCGAAGTTTTCCTTATTCTTCTCGACAACGTCCGAAAATACTTGCATTATGTCCTTATAGCAGTGCTCAGGTCGAATTTGATCAAAAACTTCAACCTCCGCCTTCAGCGTCTCCGTTATGCTCACGGCAAGTCGTTTCGCAACCTCCTTGTCTCGCTCATAGCAAATCAAGGCAAGCTTGTTAGCGGGCGCATTCCTAACCCCTGCTAGTACTCCATCTGAATCCTCACCGATTGTTGCTATCTGAAGCGTCTTCCGAAAACCGCCCTCCTCTTCTGATAGCGACGAATGATGTTGCCGAGGCACAACAGCGACGGTCAAAACTTCTCACCTGTTCAGGCGGAAGCACCTACACGGCAAGAAATGAGTCTACCGGTTCCAGAATTTCCCCCTGAACGAAATCGCGAGATAGCACCATTCGAACCTATAGTTTGAACTGTTCCAACTAGGCTCGGCTGCATGCTCAAATTGTTCCTTCCAACGCTTCTGATTGACTAGGGAATGCGCAAGTCGGAGGCGTCGTCTAAGCGCATGTGGAAGCCTCTTCAAAGTTACAATTGAGTTTACGGAATTCTCGTTCGACATAGTAGGTGAATGTTCGAGGGTATAGGTGAACGTGATTACGGAAGCCTGGACGCATGATGCAAGGGTAATGGATATGACAGCATCGTCTTGCACGGCAAAAGGGCAGAGGTTTGTATAGGAAGCATTGACAAGTAAATAGGAGACGAGGCATAGACTCAGCGTTTCGCAAGTGTGATGAATCGGTAATCTATGGTTGGGATTATTTTGTCGCTGAGGATCGGATGTAGCGGTTGGTCCTACGCTGATTGGGTAGGGCCGTTTTACCCAAGAAACTCGGAGTCCCAGGATTACCTAACTCTCTACTCGCAAGTATTCGATTGTGTTGAGATCGACTCCACCTTCTATCGCGCTCCATATCCAACCATGGTGCAGCAATGGTACAATAACACTCCAACTGGGTTCACGTTTACGCCAAAGATTCCTAAGCGGATAACGCACGATCAACACTTGGAAGATGTGTCCTCTTACCTATCTTTCTTCCTGAGAACTCTGGACGCATTAAATGAGAAGTTAGGTCCATTCGTCATTCAGTTGCCCCCATCCTTCAAACTCCCCAAACATGACAAGGCTCTGGCGAATTTCATCGGTGAACTTAACCCAAAGTACAGGTACGCAGTTGAGTTC
>DATIYC010000012.1:0-5769 GCA_035517955.1 Candidatus Acidiferrales bacterium
GGACCCGTTCTTGAACTGAACTATTACGGAAAGAACAGCCCATACAACACAGAGTATGTCGCGGGAGAGGGTATGGACCATTTAGCATTCCAAGTGGAGGACTTAGACAAAGCCCTAGCCGAAGCAAGCAAAGCAGGATACGCTGTCGCTCTCGAGATGAAAACTGCATCCAGTAGATGGGCGTACATCAAAGATCCCAACGGCATATTCATAGAGCTATTTGGCTGAAAACACCACAACCTCAAACAAGACACACGATTACCTGCGCCCCTTTACATTCGTGAAATCCACGCAGTGCAATTGCGAAACTTGGTAGCCTATCTTCGAAGGGTGAGTTATTGGTGGAAACTTCCTCAGGTTCCCTTCGAAAGGCTATCAAACTTCGAAATGCTGTCGCTCTATACGCGAGTTCTGTTCTAGGCTCGGGTATTCTAATTCTACCCGGCTTGGCCGCAAAGATCGCCGGGCCCGCTTCACTCATTGCTTGGCTGCTTCTGTCATTGGCGAGCTACCCGTTTGCATACACATTCGCAACCCTATCCGCAAGGCATCCGGAATCTGGAGGCGTATACTCCTTTGCGAGAGAGAGTTTCGGGTTTAGAATTGCAACCGTGATCGGTTGGCTCTTCATGTTATGGGAGATAACAGGAGCGCCAGCCGTCACGCTAATCGCAGCCTCGTACCTCGCTTATGCCTTTCCCCTTTCACGAGCAGAGACGTTCGTCATCGCTGGCGGAGTAATCTTCCTAGGGTTCCTAGTGAATTATCGTGGCATAGTATTGAGCAACAGGGTTCAACTGGCTGTTATTGGTTCAATCATTGTACTGCTCGTTGCGACCATTGCCGCCTCTTTCCTATTTGTTAAAGTGGACAATTTCTTCCCTTTCTTTCCATCAGGTCTCTTCCCAATTGGTACCGCTGCTTCGCTGATCTTCTGGTCTTACTTGGGGTATGAGAATGTCTCGAACGTTGCTGAGGAATTTGAGAACCCTAAACGCGATTTCCATCGCAGCATTGTACTAAGTGCAACATTGATTGGGCTACTCTATGTCTTGGTCGCATTCGTTACGATCGGTACCTTTGCCTACAATGCTGGGGGTAGTGATGCCCCCTTCGCAGCCATCCTCTCACATATCCTCGGGCAGTACGGCGCTGCAGGAACAGCCCTTTTGGCTGTGTTCATCATTTTCGGAACAGTCAACGCATACACGACCGGAATGTCACGTGTGTTCTACTCAGTGGCCAAGGATGGTGGCTTTCCCAAGACGCTTGCCCACATCAACAACAAAACGAAAGTTCCTGACCGCGCGCTAATTGCTCCCTTCGCCTGCATCCTCCCTGTCATGCTCGCCTTCTACATGTTTAACGTCGATCTCGAAACTGCACTGCTCATACCAAGCGGTGCAGCAATCATGATTTACGTCATAGGATGCGCGTCCGGCATCAAATTGCTGGGAAAGAAAAGGGGATGTGGGAAAGAAAAATGGTTTCCGTGGATCTCATTCCTAATCTCCCTGGTCGTACTTCCATTTGTTGGACCATGGCTTGTGGTGAGCTTGATTGTTGCAGCGGTCGCACTAGCGTATTCTACGGTAAAGAGAAGCGTTTAGATTGCGCAATTTTTTATGCAAACACTTATGGTGACTAATCGCAGGTTTGCGCACTTCCAAAGAAACGTCGCTTCTCCTCGGTTAAATGAAATTCCGGAGGGAGGATTTTGTATATCGAGCTTCGTGATTATTTCTGAGACCGGTAGCCCCTATCACGTTCTAATGGGTCGCTTAAACAAGAATGCCCCGTGGGATCATGTAGGCGCATTAGATACCGAGAGGATAGAGCGGCTTAGTAAGGGTTGGATGCTCCCCTCCTCAGGACTCTTGTTTGGTGAGTCCCCTCAAGACGCCGCCCAGCGGATTCTCAAAGAGCAACTCGGCATTAGCGACCAAACACTACAAGGTCCTTTGGTATTTTCCGAGACATATGGTCATAGGAATCATTGGGACCTTGAATTTCTCTTTCTAGGAGAACGCGGAAAAGTGCCAAAGCATGAAGTTTGGAGCGAATTGCAATTCGTAGACCTCACCAAAACAACGAAAGAAGAAATCGCGAGATCACATGAGGATATTCTAGCTCGCGTAAACAAATGGAAAACGTAAGCTGAGTTGATGCTTCTACGGTGAATTTCCAATGCGATCAACAAGTTGCTTGCGTATATCGGCAAGAGTTGCATCTAGGGCAAAGCAGTTGCCATGAATGTCGGAAATGACGGCTAACGATTCGGATAAGGGGCCAATATCCTCTCAACGCTAATTCCCGTATCCAGCCTTTAATCCTAATCTCGACTCAAATTGGTTATTCTCGCTCAAAATCCCGGGTCTGTAAACGGGTTTGTTTTCCGCTCGTATCAACCTTCCATAAGTGTCCTGAACTCAGGCTCTATCGCTTTGCAGCCCTCAAGACTACTCTCGCCGTTTACGTAGGTCTCCTTAGGCTGATAGTCGCATAGAATTCCTTTAATCGCGTCCCTATCTTTGTTGGGATCGAGGTTCTTTGTAGCCCTCCATACAACACAAATTTTCAGACCGGCTTTTTCCCCTATTACAACTGTGTACTTTCTATCATTCACTTGCAGAAACCTGTAAGCGTTCACGTGGAGACCTAACAAGTAGTTGAATGTCTCAACTAAGTCCACATTGAGAACTTCTTCTCCGTCACCAGAAGAAATGATTTTCAGTTTGTACGATTCAGGATCCTGAAAACTTTCCACACCCAGTAGAGACGGGATTTCATTTGACTCCTGCTGGAGGTTCTTAACATATTTGTTGGACTGTTCCGCCTTCGCGGAAATGTCTTCTCCCATGCGCGTCTTGTTGAAGGGGAGATTGTGGATGGTGTCTTCGTATTGCTCAAGGTATTGGTATTTTACGAAATGACTGAGGCCTTTGCCTTCAATTGGTTTGCCAGCCTTCCAACCGTCACTGAAGACGGCTTTCTTAATTCTCGGTAAGAGCACGCTTTCAAACCAATCACCCTTCTCCACTAGGATGTACCTTCGTCCGGCGTTAGGAAGATTACGGTTCAGATTGATGACTGCGTGGCCGGTCGTACCTGATCCAGCAAAATAATCGACGACAAAATCATGAGCGTTTCGTGTCGAGAGAGTAATCAAATGCTGAAGAAGTTCGACAGGTTTAGGGTTGCTGAATACCTCAGCTTTACCGAACATGTTGGCTAGCATGGTGGATGCTGAGTCTGTGGAGCCATAATCGAGCAACAGATTGGGATTAGCAGAAATAGTGTCTTTGTCTTCAAAATCGTAAATCTTCCTCTTGACAACTCCGTCCTCAATAATGAAACGCCCCTTGGCCTCAAGCTCCCTGGCCAACTCCTCCCCTATCTGCCATCTCTTTCCTGGTCTGGGCTTGTGTCCGAGGATTTTGTACGTCATAGTTCTTCTAGCGTACACTCCGGCATGTTTCTTTTCAATGATCGTCGTCCGATAATTTCCCAACCGATCATGCTTTGGATACTTTCTTTTGCTCACGGGCGTTATCCTGGGATTGATGCTTGTGCTACCTCCAAATGCGAGAATGTAGTCTGTTAGTGAACTGACCTGTGCTCCCTTAACGTTCGTCGAAGTTCCCTTTTTCTTCCAGACGAATGTGGGAATCTCAGCCTCCTCCCCGAAGGCCATTCGCATGGCTTGTTTGAGTTCGGGAAACTCCACGTCGTTTATGTTCGCGAAGATCACGCCGTCTTTGTTGAAGTACTGTTTAGAGAGTTGCATCCTGTCAATCATCATGCTGACCCAGGCAGAGTGTTTGTAGGCGTCTTTGAACAGAAACTCGTTGCTGCCCGTGTTGTAGGGCGGATCGATGTAGATGCACTTCACCTTTCCGCGATATTTCTCTAGCAGTAGTTGCAAGGCGTGGAAATTCTCGCTTCGTATGATTATGCCGTCGATCATATCGTCCAAACTGTGATTCTTCGAGAGTTTTTCAAGCAGTCCCTCTCTGAATGCGTCCGGGAAATGTTTGGTGTCAACTGGCAGATGCTTGTCGCTTAGGTCCCTCTTTTTCTGAATGCCGAAGCCAAGCTTCTTCCACTCATTCAGTTGAACTTGATTAACAAGGATCTCGTCGTGCAGCTCTTTCGGAATCAGGTCTGTAGTGATGATGAAGTTGGTCCTCACAACCAGCTTCTTCTTCTCCCAGAGTTTCTTTTGAAGTTCCTCTATCTGAACAAGAAATCCTATGATTTTCTTCGCAACAGCTTCGACAACTCTTATCCTCGTGATTTGTCTCGGTTCGAGATTTTCAAGGTTGATTACTTCAGACTTTAGGAAGTAGTCAAGTTCCTTTTCGAGGAGGGGCTTCAGCTTCTTATGAATGAAGTATTGCGCTTCTAATTTCCCGTTATGTGCGATGTACGGAATAACGTAACTGTGACTATCTGAAAAGTACGTTGGCTCTGAGCTGAAATTATCCTTCTGATAATATCTGGTAAAGAATGTTAGCAGGTCATCGTAGGCTTGATTTTCAATACGCTTAGTGATTTCAGCATCAATCAACTGCTTCTTAAGTTGAAAAAATTCTTTAGCAAGCGGATCGTCACTCGACGATTCCTTGACGTCATTGTTTTCGAGAATAATTCCGCCGAACTGTTTTGCGAAATTTTCGGTTTTCTCTCTCAATTCTCTTATGTTTTGAATTTTGTATTTTTGGAATTCCCTATCAACCGTTTCTGTAAGCTCTCTTTCAATGAAATTTTCTATGGCCAGCCGGTGACAACTGATAGCGTAGCACCTGCCCAAATCGATTGGAGGTGAATCAAGGTGAAATTGCTTCTTTAGAAAGCCCTTCAGTTTTTCTTTAGAACTGTCTAAGTCGACCGCAGGTGTCGGCGTTGTTATCTCTGTCGCTCTTTCTGATATCATTAGATTGGCCTTGCTAATGTGGGATGATATTGGCTTTCTGTGACATAGTATTGTTGTGTTAGAGAATAAATTGCTCGCAAAGTCTTCGTCGGAAGCTCGGCGGAGAAGGATTCCAAGGAGCCTACTCTTAGAGACGCCTGGTGCTTTCCCAAATCGCTCGGTGACGGCTGTAGAATCTTAACGGTCAAGTGTGCCGACTTTATAGTAGGTCAAGTATACTGTGTCAGGAGACGAGAATGAGTAACGTACGAGTTTTGGTTGGTACGCGTAAAGGCGCCTTCATCCTGACATCTGATGGAAAACGCAAGGATTGGAAGGTTAGTGCCCCGTCCTTTGGTGGCTGGGAGGTCTATCACATGAAAGGCTCGCCCGCCGACCCAAACCGAATTTACGCCTCACAGACTAGTGGCTGGTTCGGCCAAATCATCCAGCGTTCGGACGATGGGGGCAAGTCATGGTATCAGCCGGGTTTGAAGGAAGGCGAACCCACAACCAAGGCTGGTATGCCAGTCGGTGAAAGCAACAAGTTCGTTTATGACACTTCCCCAAGCGGCCGACCACTCACAACGCATCAATGGTACGATGGAACCCAGCATCCTTGGGAGTTCAAACGAGTCTGGCATCTGGAACCCTCCCCGACTGACCCGGATACGGTTTACGCGGGCGTAGAGGACGCGGCGCTCTTTCGCTCGAAGGATGGGGGAAAATCTTGGCATGAACTAGCTGGGCTACGCGGCCATTCGTCAGGCCCTAAGTGGATGCCAGGGGCTGGTGGCATGTGTTTGCACACGATCCTACTCGACCCTACAAACCCCAAGAGGATGTATGTCGGA
>DATIYC010000013.1:0-8226 GCA_035517955.1 Candidatus Acidiferrales bacterium
CCTCCTACTTGTACAAGAAAGTTGTTAGGGGGAGCGGGCGGTCATTTTCTTTTCATTTTTTTATCTGCCAGGCTCTTCACATTCAGATTCTCTGTTGGGAACAGAGGCCCGCCACAGCCCGAGGTTAACAGAATCCTGCGATTGTACAAGACGAGTACAAGGCTAGCGCATGAAATGAGTTCGTTAGACGAAGTTGGCGGATGTATCCGAGACAGAATCAGATGGAGACTGCAAGAGGTAGAGTTAATAGTGGTTAGTGTGAAGTTGTTAGCAGTTAGGTATACGGGCTGAAGCGAACGTCCTACGATTCGAATCCACGTTGGCGTCTAAGTTTTCTCCCGAAGAACTAGCTGCACAAAACTGACGAGGTGAAACGCATGAGCTTTGAACGTTCCTTCAATAAACCAGTTGAGGAGGGCAAGGAGTACGAACTCGATATCAAAGAGACTAGCCGTCGCGGTGACGGAGTTGCGAGGATCGAGGGTTTCGTAGTTTTCGTCCCACAATCCAAACCTGGTGACCACGTGAAGGTCAAAATTAACTCCGTTGGACCAAGATTCGCAACTGGCGAAATAGTCCAATAGAAACATGGGAGCCATATTGCTCCCATACCAAATTTTCTTAACCCAACTCCAAATGCGACGCTATGAGTGCCGTCGTTTACTAAAGGGTCGCTCGCGTTAATTCGACCTTAAAAATTGGCCCGCCACGTTTAGCCTTTCTCCAATCTTGTTTAGGAGAACGGTTTCATTAGTTCCTGTCTTGCTGCTGATCTCCATTATCTCCTCTGTTTCAAATATTCTACGAACTTCTTTCAGGACTTCGTCCAAGTGTTCACGTGTTGCGGTATCTACCTTGTTAACGCAAATGAGAATTGGGACTCCAGACACTTCCATCCGCATGGCCTCATGAGATGCCGATGTTTTCCTGACCACGGTTTCAATGTCATCGCTGCCGTCTACCATTAAGAGAACTAGGTCAGAATTTGCGAGTTCGCTCAGCGTCGTGCGGAAAGCGTTCAGGAGCAGTGGGTTCAATTCTTCGATAAACCCAATGGAGTCAACCAAAATGAAAGAGGAACCTGCATCTATGGGTACCTTTCGTGCAAAGCTTGACAATGTCGTAAATGGTCCTAGGCCCACGTCCTTGGATTCGGCCGCCAACCTGTTGAACAGAGTTGTCTTTCCGCTTTGCGTATAACCTGTCAAGGCGACGATCCGGAAGCCTGATTTTCCTCGGTGTGTACGGAGGCGGGATTGCTTCGATCTTATCTCTCGAAGTTGGCCTTCGATCTTGCTAATTCGTTTGCGGGACATCGCTTCCAATGCCTCATACGGGTAATGACCGGGGCCTCCTCGTCCCATTTGTTCGCCGACGATTCCGTGCATGCGTACCGATTCTCTGCCCCAGGAGAACGTGTACCGTAGTCTTGCTAACGATACCTGTAGTTTAGCTTCGGCTGTTGCACCGCGCTTGTCAAACACTTCAAGGATGAGTAGATTTCTGTCTAGAACCTGGACTTCCTCACCAAGCTTCTTCTTGATTCTGAATACTTGACCTGCAGAAAGTTGTCTAGTAAAAATCACAGCGTCAACTTGATCTTTCCGAACAAGGTTCGCGATCTCATTTATCTTACCCTCGCCAACACAAAACGCTCCATCTGACACTTCGCGGTGTTGCGTAACTTGTCCGACTACATCATAACCTGCAGTTTTCGCAATATCGCTCAATTCATCCATTTGCGATTTCGCGTCAGGAGTAAGGCACTCCACGAGGATGGTTCTCAGAATCCACACTACACACACATATGCGTCGGCTGGCTATTAGCAGACTCGGTCCAATGTTCCAAAAACGTGCACTTTTCTCGTGAAATTTACGCCGCCTTTAGGACTGTGAGAACGCCCATCTTCCTGCCTAGGGACAGTTGGATCGTGCCTCTATAGCTTCGCACGGTAGCGTTCTCAATCTGCACCATATCGCCCTCTGCAACTGTGCCGATTTGACTGTTCCATACAGCCAGCGGAATCTCCCCTGTCGCGTCTGACAGTGTAACGTCACATACCAAGAGTGGCACACCGTCCCTTGATGTGACGGCCCTAACGGGAGACTTCTTCACCACACGAGCTTTGAACGATACGCCCCTAAACCCAAACTTCAAATCGCCTATCTGTGACGCCATGCCTGACCGGTTCGAGTCACGCATTTTCTCTTTTCTCTCAAGAAAACTGACGTATGCCTCAGGCAGTCTTCTCAGCTTCCTTACAGAATCGTCTTTGAGATCGGCCTGACCCAACGTCTTCCCGTTCAGGGAGAACATGTAGGTTAGTGATTGCTTCCCACGTTCGCGAATTCTGATTTCGAGCTCTCCACACTGCACGCTACCCTGTTGTCGCGCCACAGCCAAGGAATCATGAAGAACCTCTGGGGTTAACTGATACTTCTTAGCCATTCCGAGTAAGTAAAGAAGGTCCCTGTCTGGACTCCATAACCCCCGTCCCATCATGTGCCATCGTGTTGATATGATCTGTCAACTGCATGAAGTATGGTCACACAGGTAATAAAGCACCCGTAATCAGCCCACGTTTTCATGCTTCGGTTTTCGAAGTGACGCGAAATTCAGAAAAGCGCACAGACGGAAATGCCCTTAACAATATCGAAGTTCAGATTCGCACTACGAGAACCACTCTTAATAGAGGCGTTCACCTATTCTTAGGGTCGGTTAGGTATACGGGCTGAAGCGAACGTCCTACCGTAATCGTGCGCGTTGACGTCTGAGTTTTGTCCCGAAAAGCTAGCTGAATCAAATAAGGTGAAATTAATGTGTATGCTAAGAACTAACATCGTCAAAAACTGTAGAAAATGCCAATCCTCTTACAGAACCCAATGTGACCTGCGTAGACGGGCTCCGCTCAAGAGATTCTTCGACAGCAAGGAGAGAAAACCCTCCTAGACCAATCCCCCCATCCCCAATGATAACTTCAAGATGTGAAAATGCTTGCAGACTCAAATACTCCCGTCCGAATTGAATCAACTAATCAGGAGCTACCTCGAAGCTAAGCTCGGTTCCCACCTCGATTACGTCGCACTTGAGGGACAAATATCTCCTGACCCCAATGGAGACATGGGGGTCACGGGAAACTATCGAAAAGGACCTGAGGATAAGAATGTCTTCTTTACCATCACAATCAATCTCGTTTCACACAAGCTACAAAATCTACAAGAATATTGAACTCTCAAGAGCAGCACGAAGAAAAACCATAAACGAGACAAACCTACGACCATCTCGGGTTCTGACACAGAAGTTCACATGATCTTTGCTTTCGAGTGGACCGTCAAGGCGAACGCAAACTATCAAAACTGGTGTGATCCTTTTCGGTGTGAGACTGAACGCTAATGTACTAGGATGTTTTTGGACCATTGATGGTAAATAGTCTAGAGAGGGCTCCCTAAGCGGAAGTGTACCTTAACATAACAAACTTGAGCGCCACGTGCCCGCAATTCGGATTGCGATGGAGAGCAGGAAAGGTTCTTCTGTTGGCTCAGCGTGTCAATCTGCGAGTCTTTGCTTTGACCAAGCCTGAATGGCAGAAGAAACGGAAGAAAATGTCCAGCAGGGCGGGCAAAGCGAGCGGACGGATAAGATAGGGATTTCTCCCTGCTCGGAGTTGAGTGAGGTTGCGCATAGAAAATGCTGATGATGCAAGTGGCACCGTGAGGAGGTATATAACCGGCACTCGTTCTCGTCACGGGAAAATTGCTTCAATTACGATAGAGGCGGACACACAGGGCCCAGACCAAAAAGGTGTGTGGACCATTAAGGGAACTTACGTTACAGAGGAAGGTGACTCGCAGGAGTTCGTCGCCTCAGTGACAAGCAAAGGTGAAGTTCTGATGAGTAGCGTTCCGCCATCAGGCGACAAGAATACTATCCAAAGAGGCAGGCGATAAGTACCTTCTCTGTAAGTTCGGTTGGAATCCGTCAAGTTGACCTTAGACGAATAATTACTTCTAATCTATTGTGAGCCCTGCAACAGAGTCAATTACCCAGATATGTCAAGATCCGATATCATGGGTATTTTTCGATGTGTTTGCCTTTGTATCCTTATATTGGGCAAAGGCGAGAGTGCACTATGTTGGTTGTCGAGAACTAGAGGCGCGAGTCATTTGCAACAATTGACCGTAAGTTCTTCTTCTTGCTGCAACTGACCGAAGTCGCCGAAGCCTGAGGAAACAACCGAAAGTCTCGTTCCGACGATAGATGAACGACGGATTTCATCTTGGGCCCGCGACGTGAAAGATAAGGAGAAAAAACAGATGAGTACGTTTGAGAAACTGGGTTTAAGCCCAGAAATAATGGATGCTATCA
The DNA here is from genome assembly GCA_035517955.1 of Candidatus Acidiferrales bacterium. Classification (GTDB taxonomy): domain Archaea; phylum Thermoproteota; class Bathyarchaeia; order 40CM-2-53-6; family 40CM-2-53-6; genus FEN-987. The sequence goes on from DATIYC010000013.1 coordinate 4,367, forward strand.
AAGCACTTGGATTCGAGCGACAGTTTCCAATCCAAGAAGCAGCGATTCCACTTCTGCAGCACGGAACCGATGTGATTGGCCAAGCGCATACTGGAACTGGAAAGACCGCGGCCTTCGGGCTACCGCTCTTGGAGATCGTTGACGAAAAGAATCTGAATATTCAAGCGTTGGTGTTAGTTCCGACACGTGAGCTTGCGGTTCAAGTGGCAGGCGACATTAACTCGTATGGCAGATTCACTCGCAAGCGCGCTCTAGCCATCTATGGTGGTCAATCAATTAACGTTCAAATGCACGCCTTGAAAGGTTGCCCTCAGATTATAGTTGGAACACCCGGCCGAATCATCGATCACATGGAGCGCGGATCTCTTCGCCTTGATAAAGTCCAGTACGTTGTTTTGGATGAGGCTGACAGATTGCTGGACATGGGTTTCATTGATGACGTTGATCACATTCTAAATAAGACCAGAAGTAGACGCCAAGTCTCGCTCTTCTCCGCAACGATGCCCAAGGACGTACTGAAACTCGCCCGCAAACATATGAGGAATCCTCGTGAAGTTTTGATCGAACCGGAAGACCTCAGCGTTAAGGAGATCAGCCAACATTACTACCGAGTGGATCAGGAGAGAAAGCTTGATGCGTTGCTGAGGATTCTGCAGGGTAAAGAAGTGCATCGTGCCATAGTTTTCTGTCGAACCAAACGGAGCACATTTCGGTTGACTAAATCGCTGCAGGGTAGAAATCATGATGCCATAGCATTGAACGGTGACCTAAGCCAGCATCAACGTGACGGAGCGATGAGAGCATTTCGAAGCGGCCAAAGTCGTATCCTAGTTGCTACCGACCTAGCTGGAAGAGGGTTGGATGTTGAGGGGGTTACACACATAATCAACTATGATGTTCCTCCGAATCCGTATACCTACTTCCACCGGATTGGTCGAACTGGCCGGGCGGGAAGAACAGGAACCGCAGTGACGATTGTAACCGCGGAGCAGAATGGCGACTTTCGAGCAATACAATCTATGGCAGACGACCGGATTGAACGACTTGACTTCACCTCTGGCTCTGGCGTATTCACTGCAGGGAAAGAGGAACCATGGATATCTGTGGGTGAAACTCGCCGCGCGTTCGCGGGAAGATCACGATACCCACGACACCGCCGTCATTCAAACTATCGATATTCGCGTCGCTAAAGCTGGTATGGTTGAAACCGTAGTTTCTGTAGTTTCTTAACCTCAGAGACCAAGGGCCCGGTAAAATACGTTCACATACCTCATAGCTACGCTTGGCCAGATCATGGCTCTGCTGTACTCATACGCCATCCGACCGAATCTGTCGTGAATCTGTTTGTCTTTCAACAGTTTATTCACGCCTCCAGCAATGGAGTCCGAATCCTTGAATCTACATTCCAAGGCGGCACCGTTGGATATCGCCTCTTCCGCGTGAAGAAATGGAGTTGTAACAATGGCCTTGCCCGTGCTCAGAGCATACGAAAGTGTCCCACTGCTGATCTGATCTCGATTCGGGTACGGAGTTACGTAGATGTCTGATGCTTGAAGGTAGTTGATCAATTCGTTTTCAGGCAGAAACCGATTTACGAACCTGACGTTTTTCTCCAACCCAAGTGATTCAACAAGATCAAGCAGGAATTGTCGGTACTCTTCGCCTTCGCGTTTCCTGACCTCTGGATGCGTCTCACCGATAATCAGATACAGGATTTCTGGACGGCCTTTCACTATCTGCGGGATTGCCTCTATTGCATATTCTATCCCCTTTCCACGACTCAGCAATCCAAAAGTCGATAGCACGACATGATCTTTCAAGCCCAAGCTCCGTTTTGCCAATGTAGTCCCAAGGTAAGGTACATTCGGACAGCCGTGAGGTATGTACCGAATTCTGTCTGGGTAACTACCATAGAGACGTTGCAGTATTCCCGCTCCGACCTTTGCCATCACAATGACAAAGTCACTTTGCTCAAGAATATCTTCCATTACCCGTCGAGCTTCGGGAACCGGCTCCTCAAGAACCGTATGCAGAGTGGTAATGATTGGTTTGTCAATTTTTTTCAGAAACTCATTGACGTACTCGCCCCATTCTCCTCCGAATACGCCATACTCATGCTGCAGATTCACAACATCTACATCAGACGCATTGATGTCCTCAGCTACTTTCACGTAAGATTGAATGTCGTTAGCATCGATCTGAGACTTTACTCGACTCTCGTAACTATAGAGTCCACCTCTCTCGTTGATTGCCGCGATAACTGGAGGTTTCACGACTCGAGTACAGAAAGCGGAGATCGCATCGACTAGATTCTTGGTGTATGTAGCTATGCCACACTCACGAGGAGGATATGTGCTCACGTACGCGACTCGTATCCTGTGGACTTCATAATCATCTGTCGTTTCTAGAGGGACAAGGCTTTTCATCACGTAGTGGCCGTGTGCGATTTCCAGCAGTCTTCTTTCCGTGGTAAGGCCGACTAGGACGCCTGCTCTTGTAACGATAAGTCTCCTGATGTTATGCTTATGCATCGCCTCTAAGGCATCGGCTAATGTTCGATCAGCATCGATCGTGACAAGGGGTTTGGACATTGCATCCTTGACAAGCGTCAGTTCAGGATTCTTGCCAGCCTTCAGGACCCTGTAGAGCAGGTCTTTCTCAGTAACTATGCCTAGGGGTTGGTCGTTCTCTACAACCACTATGGACCCAACATTTTCCTTTGCCATCAGATCCATTACCGTTGACGTCACATCTAGAGGAGAGACCGTTGGCGGTGCAGGCCTCATGTTTGTTTCTACAGATAGACCAAGAACTCCTTTCAAGTATGAGCTCGTTTCACTCAGGTCTCCCGCGTAGAGTGTGTCGGATCATGCTATTATTCTCGTACTCAGAAAGCGGCAGAGAAGGATTCGTGCAGGCCCTCTCCTTTATGCGTGGCTCTACTCTGCATCCCCTTCTTAGCATCGATCGCGCAAGCGGCGGGACTAAACCCGACGATGCTGAGTCTTCGTAGTAAGAATCAGCGTCTTAAATGCGGCAACGAGTTCGAGTGCCCTTTTTCGCATCTACCTGGGATAGGTTGAGAAGGCAAGTGTTGCAACACGTTTGAGTATGGATACTCCTCGATCTAAAATTCGACGGCCATCAAATTTACCCACTAGTCCACAGCTAGTGACCATTATCAAGCGGGCACATACGATTTGATGACAGCCAAGAGATCAGATAACATCATGACTCACAGATTCAAGAGTAAAGTGCTGAGGTCGAATCCGCTAAAAGATCCATACATCTGAGATGTTTGAAAGCGCGAGTAAAGTTAGGCGAGTAGCGAACCTTACTTCGTTGCTGCAATACTTTTTGTTCGGAAGCATTTCGAAGAATTTGCATACCCCAAACATGGTTGACTCGAAGAGGAAGGTTTTGAGGGTGTGGGTGCGTACAAGCATGAGGGCTCGGTAGAGAATTTTCAGTCAGTACTAAGGGTTCTGCGATTGAATGAAAGTTTATTATGAGTGCGTATTGGTTTTGGCGATAGGCGGGGCCGTCGTCTAGAAGAGACTAGCTATCTCTGGACAGCTTGGTCTGGGAACACGATTCCGCCAACAGGATACCAGAGCGCGTAAGCGCGCGGTGAACCTGGGGCGCTGGCGTCCTCAAGAACGCTAAGGTCTTGGGGCCAGAAGTCGTGGGTTCAAATCCCACCGGCCCCACCACACAACGCATCATCGCTTCCAAACTAACGTAACCTGCTTCTGCATCACCAGTATCACCATCATCATCTTACTCACACTCCTAGGGGGGACAACTTCCACTCCAACTTTATCGTTTTAGAGAGGAGCTCATGTCAGCCATCTTCCTCG
>DATIYC010000014.1:0-14068 GCA_035517955.1 Candidatus Acidiferrales bacterium
GAAACGACTCCTCGCCTTCTTTCAACCGTCCACCGTTCGCCTTCAATCCATGGCCCAGACACGGTGCGATTGCTCTTGATGTGTTTGGCTAGGAACGAATCACTCTCCCTAACTTTACTAACGGGTGGGCCAACATGCTTCCTTGCCAAAGACAGGTCTGCAAGTTCTAGATCGAATAGAATCACGTTTACCGTCTTCCCATCGCTCCAAGCCAAGGATCGAAGAACGTTGAAGTCATTGTTCCTGAGCAGCGTTACGAGCGCCCTCTCGGTTCTGTAAAGCTGACTCCAAAGAATATCCACCACCGCATCGATCCTACTCGTCACCAAACAGAGCAGCGTCGAGGGTCTATTCTTGAGAGCGTGCTGAAATTCTCGAAGAGTTATAGGCTGAATTTTCCGTTCATTGAAAAGTGCGTAGGATGGTTTTTTGAGTAGGTGGCGTGAGGCTGCGACGAAGTTCCATAGCTGTTGCTCCCTTACGGCGGCGCCAAGATTCCGTCCTTTGTCGACGGGGTCGATCACGATGAGGGGTTCGTTGAAAACTTGGCGTGCTTCCTCTGGTCGTTCCCGGTAGTAACCTTCCAGGTCAGTGACGTTGGTCGTCTGCCAGTTTGTGAATCTTTCAACAACTCTTCTGAAATCGCCGTATGAGGCGATGAGAGTTTCGCAGAGCATGCCGCTAAACCCGCCGGTCTTGATGTCTGCGCCGTACGAGCCGATTCCTCGTAGGAACGCTTTCAATAACCGTACTTCGTCTCTCTGCTGCGCGGTTAGGTGCTGGGTCATGTATTCGGTGTGGTATGGGCTACGGTCGGTGGCGCTAAGCCACTGCCCCTTCTCAACCTTGTAGCAAGGTACGACATTTACGCGTAGGGCCAGATGGTTTGCTAGGGGAATGGTTGTCTCAACGTACGGGTGCTCAGCGTACCGCTCCACAATCAAGTTTGGGGCAAGTGCTCTCTTTGCGATCGGTAAGCAGACATCACGCAACTCTTCTTTCGACAGCTCAGGCGAGACTCGCATGAAAATATCAACGTCAGCATTTCCTCTCACCCACGTGTCCTTCGCCACTGAACCCTGAACGCTAACTTCAGCTTGGAAGGCTGCTTGCTTACATTGATCCTCAACGCGTGACCTAATGTCCTCCGCCTTTGCCGAGACGAGGCGTCGAAGGGCAGGGTTAGGAATGATTTTCCGCTTTACCTGATTGCAAACCTGTGTGAGATCGGTCAACGAGGAGCACTAATTTTGCTAGGAGGAGGCTGGAACTTCATGAATCGTCGTGTAGATCGGTCCCTTCGGGGTCAAGACGCTTTTCTTCAACCGAACCGCGTTAACTGGCATGCGCCCGAATTCTTGCCCGCTTAACCCCTCAACATACTTCACCAACGCTTCCCTGTTCAACCCTGACCTGACTCGGGCTATGGTCATGTGTGGGCTGAAGCCCTTATTATCCGCCGGCAATCCAAGCTGTCTAAGTTTCGGTTCCAGCTGATGGAAGATCTCGTTCAGCTGCTCCTGTCCTTGCTTTATTCCGACCCATACAACGCTTATTCGTCTGATGTTTGGGAAGACGCCTAAGCCCGTGAATTCAACCTCGAACTTTGAAAACTTCAACTCATTCATCGCCTCCTTCAACCGTTCAACAGTTGATTGAGGAATCTCACCAAGAAAACGAAGCGTCAAGTGCATAATTTCCGGCTCAACAATCTTCAACGCCGCCCCTGTCTGCTTCAAACCCTGTTGGGCGTTTACGATGCGATCTCTAATCGTTGTGTCGTCAAGGTCAGCGGCAACGAAACTCCTTATTCGTTCCTGAGACATTCGCGTTCGTCCGTCAACGACTGATAACAGAGAAGTTTCTTTAGCTTATTGGCTGGGGAGGAGCGCTTGAGCATCTCTTGTAATGCTCCAAAAACATTAATTCGGATTGAATTCAACTCGCCCGCAAGCAGAAACAACGAGCAGCTTTGGAGACATTTGGCAGCCGATGCAACAAAAGAAAAACGTGATAGCAATTTCCGGCATGCCCGGGGCCGGAAAGGGAGTGGCTGCACACGCTGCCAAGCAAGAAGGGTTACCAGTTCTCGTACTCGGCGACGTGATCAGGGAGGAGACGGAGCGACGCGGGCTGGAACCGACTCCACAGAACGTTGGCATGGTTATGCTTGACGTAAGAAAAACGGATGGTATGGCGGGGGTTGCGAAGAGGCTTGTTCCGAAAGTAGACGCCTGCTCTACCGTAACCGTTGTGGTGGAGGGGATTAGGAGCGAAGACGAGTTAAACGAACTCAGGTCCCATTACAACGTCTTTACGTTCGCGATTCACGCATCCCCCACAACCCGTTTCCAACGCCTCCTGTCACGTGGCAGGAGCGACGACCCCAAGAACTGGGACACATTCCACGAACGAGACACACGGGAGTTAGGTGTGGGTCTCGGCTCCGTCATAGCGCTAGCAGACGCAGTCCTCATCAACGAAACCACAATCACCGAGCTGCAAACCGAATTCAGAGCGGCGCTGAAAAAGCTGAACCTGCAATGACACTTGAAGTCGTTGCCGTAGCCGCGGTTCGTCCAACTGAGGATCAAGCCAAAGTGGAACGCGCTCTCCTGAAAATCTTTCCAACCGGAAAGGCTCAGAGGGAGGAGAAATCGGACGGAGCGGTTTTTGTAAGCGTTCACGGTTCCGGTTTGGAATTTCTCTCCAACCTCAGGATACTCATCAAACAAGAGCGCATACGAAGCGCTGCAAGGGCAATTCTGCTTCGCAGGCTAAAGGAGCCCAGGCTCCGGTTTTACTTGAACAAGCAGGCGGCGTTCATGGGGCGCATATCATTCTGCGAGCCGGTGGGAGAATCACCACACGGTCCTATCAACATAGAAGTTGATACCGAAGACAATCAAGCCGTAGTCGACTACCTAGCCTCACCACCCGCGCAGTTCAACCCTGACGCTAGACAGGGACGGAGACGGTAACCATATCCTGCGGAAGAATACTTTCGCGAAAAATCGTCTTCGCTTGAGTTAGGAGTGGCGACGCGTCCTCATATATTGCACTAATGTGAAACAGCGCGAGCTTTCGACATTTGCTCTTCTTCGCAACACGCGCAGCCTCAGCCGCAGTCGAATGCCCATAATCCCTTGCCTTAGCCGCAGCCGACTCATCAAAACAGCTATCGTGAATTAGAAGATCCGAGCCGCGGGCAAGATTCACAATCTGAGCGCAAGGGCGTGTGTCCACAGCGTAAGTAATCTTCACTCCTCTACGTGACGGCCCAAGAACTTGTTTAGGGTGAATGCGATGGCCGTTCACCTTGACGTCTCGTCCGGATTGTAGTCGCTTCCAAAGCGGACCCTCAGGAATCCCCAACTTCTTCGCCTTCTTCGGATCGAATCTCCCCGGCCTCGGGTCCTCTTCCAACGCGTAAGCCAAGCAAGGGATGCCGTGCTTCCCAGCCGAAACACGTATTCTGTAATCAGCATCGCGAATCGTTTGCCCTGGCCGAACCTCGCGAATTCTAAGGTCAAAGTTAGCGTAGAACTTCACGACCCTGTTTATGCTGGTGATGAGTTCGGCTAGTCCTTTCGGGCCAACAATCTCCAACTCCCGCTTTCTACCCATGAACGAGAGCGAGTGAAGCATACCTGGCAAGCCAAAGACATGGTCGCCGTGAAAGTGGCTGATCAGAATCCGCATCTTACGATTTATCCCAGCCTTGGCTTGCAAAAACTGTCGCTGCGTGCCCTCACCACAATCAAAAAGCAACAACTCCGGCCCGCGACGAATCAAAACACTGGGGAGGTTTCGAAACTTGTTCGGAACGCTGCCACCTGTTCCAAGAAATGTTACTGATACTGGAATGATAACACCTCCACAGTTACCATATTCTCTTAAGACCCTCGATCTTGTCGAACGCTCTGTCTGTTGACACGATCTTTCCGTCTAGTTGGAGGGCCTCGGCGGCAACGCCGGCGTCAAAATATTCTAGACCTCCTACTTCCTCGAGTCGAGCAGAGAGATAGAACGTCGCTGGACTGAGTGTGCCAATCTTGTGGTCCAGTTGAGGATATTCTCGCAATAGCGAGGCATGCTTCTCCATTCTGTCCTCGAATGACGCTCCTCTGCTTTTAATGACTATATCAAATTCTAATAGTGCAAGCGCTCCGAGGTACGTTCCTGGCTTCGAAAGATCTTGCAAGTGCTTGCGTGCTTGTTGGTGGTGGCCGTCCATGGAATCTGCTGCTCCGAAAAGAACCACTGTGTCTAGTACAGGCAACTAGCTTCTCCTTCGAAACAAAAACCGTGACGCTTCATGATCTTCTTCCTTGAAGCCGAAACCCCTCAAACTGTCAGCGAACTTACGATCGCTGGGCGTTACCAAGATTACCCCGCCTCTGAATGGGATAGCAACTAATCTATCTCCTTTTTTGAATCCGGCTACTGACCGCGTTTTCTTGTCCAGCACGATTCGATATTTGTCGTCCAATGCAACTTCCAAGAAACATCGATTAGACTATTTTTGTGTCCCACATATTAGGAATATGGCCCACGCACAGTTCTTGTTGCTCTCTTGACCATTCTAGTTTTCTAGGACGACGAATTGACGGGTGAGGCTACGGTGAATTCGCACCAAATGCCTTTCCCTCAATCTGAATCCCGCTTCTCCGGCGTACGCTTCAAGCTCAACCTCTTTCGGCGCCGATATACAGACGCACGCGCCTTTCTTCAATGAATCCTTCGCTCCGGCGAGGAAATCGTGCACCAACCCACTCACTCCTGCCCCCATCGTTGATGAATCGCGTCCGTAGGGCGGGTCAGTTGCGATAGCATCCAGCCCCTGCATCGGAAGTCGTCTGGCGTCAGCATTAACGAAGCCTTCAGCGTCAAGCTTGAAGTGACGCAGGTTTCGTCTGGCTCCCCTCAACATTCGCCTCGACGCATCAGCACCAAGCACTCTGCACCCTATCACCGACGCTTCGATCATAATACCACCCACTCCACAGAACGGATCCGCGAACACCGTTCCCGGCCGAGATCGGGCTAAGTTAACCATACACCGGGCAATCTTAGGCGGCATCGTAGCAGGGTGAAAAACCGGGCGCTTCCGTGGCCGTCTTGGCGCCATCAAGCCCGAGGGTTTCTTGAAACCTGAGAGCCCGAAAAGAAACTTCGACCCGTCAAGAATACAGACAAACGTCATGTCAGGGCATTTGAGTTTGACCTTCAGCCTTGGCACCGACTCCTTCACTACAGCGCCCACGTCTCGTTCAAGGTTGGAACGTACTATGGATCTAGTGACGCCTCCAATCCGGGCTGATCTTACCGCGAAACTGGTTGCAGTGCGGGTCAGTTGCTCTAATGGTTGATTTTTGACGAAGCTTTCAATCTCCTCCTGCTCAGCCTCGCATTCGCCTAACAGGGCGCCGCACTGATCGTACATTAGGCTTCTTTCAGAAACCAGCTGCAAAGCCGTTGGATCAGCTGTAAGCTTGAGCATCCGGAAACTTTCAACAGAGTTTGAATAGGTTAGATGTTCGGATTCGATTATGGCCTTGACCTCGGCTGCGGGTAGGGAGTGGTGTTCGCCCGATAGGATGAAGAACAATCTGGCCTGCTGTCCTAGTTCTTCGGTAAGGTTCGCTAACGTGGTCCGACGCCTGACTTGAGATCGCAGGCGTTCTCAGCGAATCAAGATATGACTTTCTCGGTATGCGACCGCATCTGCGAGGCGTGTAGGTCGGACTCGCGATAGATCCAATTTGTTGGAGTGTGTAGCACACCGAGAAATCGAGAGTGTGACAAGTTACCCTGTCGTACGGGTTTACGGCGCTAGCGGTTATAGAACAGATATGTGCGCCGTTTAGCGGCCACGCGTTCTCCAGTCAAAGCAAAGAGAACGCCGAGCAAACCAACAAGGCCGTCGGCAGTGGGAATCGGAGTCATGATCTGAGCAACTTCACAGTTGAAGTTTATTGTGATTTCAGGTGGCGAGGTGGCTTGCGCGGTTAGGCCTTTCGAGTCAACCACGGATAGGCTGACGGCTATCGTTCCATAGAACCCAGACCACGGGTACCCGCTCGTGCAAACCTGCCAGTTGTAATCCAACGTGTTGTACTTGAGGCCCTTAGCAATAGTTGCACTCTTACCCTCCCACGACCCCTCCCAAGTCACAACATAAGGCGCCGTTCCACCAGTCAAGCTTCCCTGCAACTGAACGGTTGGGTTGGAGGTCGGCGTGTGCGGAGGGACGTTGGATGGTTCGCTTGGCGTTAGTATCTGAATCGAAAGTCCACCCGGCTGAGGCTGCGTAGGCGCTGGTTGAACGTTGATCACTGTGGACGCAATGTACAGTGGGCTGTCGTTGGATGTTTGCGGTATGTACTGGTTTCCTGTCTGAGGTTCGACTGAGAGCAGAACCATGTACACGGTCACCTGTCCCGAGGCTTTCGCGGTCAACGTTGGGTTGCAGCCGGATCCGTAAGACTGAGCGCCAACCCAGCCCCCTTCCCCAACATCAACAATATTCGCCTCAAAACTTCCACCAACATACCATGCAATGTTTTGTGGTTCGGTTTGGCATAGGTCGATGAGGCCCGTGAAACTCTGTAGTAGGGGGCTGGTGATTGTAGCCGAGCCCTGGGCGGCGAAGGGGTTGTTTTGGAAGATTGGTTGGGTGATCGGGACGATGTCAAGTGTCGGGGTTGGTAAAATGACTGGTATCGTCACGGCATTAGATGACTTGGATTGTTCTCCTCCCGAGTCCTCGGCTGTGACGGTCACAGTCAACTGCGTAATGCTGTTCTCGATTAGTGAGGTGATTTTGTCCTTCGGCCACGCGGTCAGTGGAGGCAGTCCGCAAGTGTCACCGGGGAGCGAAGTGCTCTGAGTATTGTAGGAGGGAGTCTGCCCAATCTCTCCGATCTCCTTCGTCGTCCATATGCAGGTCACATTCTCTCCTTCAGGGTCTGCGGTGTAGGATGGGACGCCGGGCGATTCCGTGCAGCTCGTTCCTGCCGAGTTGCAACTGTAAGTAGCTCCATAATCTGGCAGCATGGCCTTAGCGTCAACGTATGGTTTCGAGCTGGTTGTGAGGTCGAATCCCGGGCCTAGGTCAGTGTAGAAATACAAGATTGGTGTGGATGGCGGATAGTTTGGCGCGTGTGCAATTTCCCATTGGAAGAGTTGTGGCCAAGTGATCTTGTAATACGCTTTCCAAACGTGAATGTTAATCCAGAGGTCGAGCGACGCGCCGATCCCCATGTATAGAACCCAGATGGGGCAGTAGGTTGGCTCACAAGGCCAATTTGATCTATCCAACGCCGAGCTACTCACACCAGTTCCCGTGTTTAGGAGGGCGTATGCGAAAATTTCGAAACTGAGGCCAGCAATACCGTCCACGTCGGCGCTGAGCAATGGTCCAATCTCAATTAGCGGCCAGGTGGGGGTGCCTTGGTTTTGGTATCCGTCATTTGTAACCGTTGGCAGGCCGATGTTGAAGGTGGGGGTTGGGGGTTGGAAGTTACTCCAATGGCAGAAATCAAAACCGCTGCCTGATGTGTTGCATAGGGATTGAAGTGCGCCGGGGAGTCCTCCGTTGTAGGTTACGCCGACCACTACGTTGAGGAATTGGTCAATGTTGGCGTTCACGTCCTCCTTCAGTATCCCCGTGGCCTGACCAGCTAAGTTCAGGTTGATATCAATCCAGAGAAGGCCTGGGAAGATTTGGATGTTGGCGGAAGCGATCGTGTCGATATCGTCGTCTTGGTAATTGAGCTGAGAGCCTTTGCTTCCCTTAATGCCCATGTAGGCCTCCTCGTGCCCAAGAAAGAGGAGACCGAAATCCACATTGACGCAGCAGCTTATGTCTCCATAAGCATACGCGTACGCTTTCGCCTCAAGATACGCGTCGAGCGTTACATCGCCACCAAGGTTAGCGGGAAAACCAGACGGCGACAACTTCTCGTCAAACAGTTTCCAGCAGGAAATCTCACTCGCACATAGATTAGTTACGTCATCGGTAGGGGACACATCGAAAAGTGGTGCACTAAGTGCCCCACTAGTCGAGTCTGAGCTGTTGGGTGGGGTGTGGCCAAAATGTAATTCCTGAAATGCTTCTGTCAACGCAGCAAGTCTCGTGTCTACAAATATTGTCGAACTCGAACTTCTCGTGTCCAAGACAGTGAGCAGAAAGCCCTTCGGAACCACCGTAGTGGAATTCGGTGGCGCAACAATAACGTCTCCCTGCTCCAACCCGTTCAATTGCGGTGTCGTTTTGGAGAATTGAAGAGTCCCATTCACGTAACTTACCAGGACCGCTAAGGTGTTGGAATCTAAGCTCTTGGTCGTGTCGTACACTTCCCCCGACCCGTACTGGCTTGTAACCTGCTTGACGGTAACCACTTTCAACGAAACCGGCACGGTCTGGCTTGATCCCGATGCGGCTTCACCGGTTAGTGTGATTTGGTAGGATCCGTATTGGGCTTGGTTGGATAGGCGAAAGGTGAGCGTGCCGTTGAGGCTTGTAGAGTTGATGGCGATTGGGTTTGCGCTGAGCCATGCAGGTGGGTTGGTTAGGCTTACGTTAACGCCTCCGTTGAAACCAGGCATCCGCCCAATCTCCACAAGTACCTGGCCCCAACCTCCGGGTGACGCGTGGAAAAAGGGCGGGTTCGTAGCCATCATGAATGGTGGCGGTGCATGTGGGGTTGACATGTAGTAGTAGGCACCAGCAACCACCGCGAGGAGAATTATTGCCAGAACAATGAGCGCCTTAATCTTGGAGCCCTTGGGCTTCTGGTCCTTCGCGGGTTCCATGTTCTCTTAATCTAAATTCAGAGCTACCCAAATAAGACCTGTGGTCGCGACGGTCCGCATAAAATCTCTGAAGACAGAGTCATCAGTTATGATGTGGGTAGTGTTTCACCGCAGTTCGTACAATACTTCTGGCCGGCAGAGTTCTCGCTTCCACATTTCCCACACTTCAGAGCGGTCACCTGTTGCGACTCTTGTGTAGTGGGTTCTTCAGGCGTGGTTGGGGTAGGCTTCGTTTCAGGCGGACCTCCTCCACGCCGTGTACGCCAGAACAGTAGCCCGCCGACGATTGCTGCGGCAACAACCACGATTCCGATGAGGAGCAAGTAGCTTGTGCTCCAAACCGCATGCACCTCATGCGGTTTGTCCATTGTGAGTGTGCCTTGCGGCAAGGTACCATTGTAATCCCCCTGCCACCCAACAAAGATTTGTTGCACTGGGAACCCGGATGGACTGGTTACTGAGAATTGAGCGGCTGTGCCGGCGTTGTAGTATCCGGCGCCCTGCGGGTTTCCGTACTGTGAGTCTACGACTAACTGGTATTGGGTAGTGTAGGTGGCTGTTGCAGTGTGTGGGCCGTCTAGGGTTATGGAGAGTGGGTTACCGGATTGAGGGGCGCCATCAACCATCCACCCCTTCAACACATACTGGATCCCAGCGCCACCAGAAATCGTAGCCGGAGCCTGATTAGTCTGCACAGAGGTACCGGCAGGGAACCAACCGCTCCCAGACACTTGGGTTATGCTAGTAGGGGTGGCGGTAACGGTAAAGTAGTATTGGGTTTGGTAAGTGAAGGTGCGACTTGTGGATGAGCTTACGCTCCACGAATTCTGGCCGCAATAATAGCGCACGCCTGTGTTACCCTGAACGAACTGGTCAACAGTTACGTTGTGGACCGTGTTAATTGGGAAGGTTAAGGTCTTGATCTCGGAACCCTGCATCGTCCCCTCACTCTGCCCATCAACATGAACAGCTACAGGCACTTGCGGAGGAAGGCCGGAGAACGAGACGGAGACATCGTACGTGTTAGGGCTGACGTTGAAGTAACTCACAGCGCTGGTTGAGTAGCCGCAGTAATCGTCCGCCTGAAAACTCACCGTATACTGCCCAATAGGTTGGCCAGCGGTCATGGTTCTGACGATGGAGAAGGTTGGCGCCGCGAATGAGGCTTGGATTATGGTCGGGTTGCCGGTTGGCGGAGCAATAATCAACCGTCCCTCCGCCGGCCTGTTCACCGACACGGTAATCGTAATCTTATCACCCACATGGTACGCCGCTTGATCAGTAGACACCGTAACGGCGAGTGGTGGGCCAACTTGGATTACGTTCAGCGTACCACTCGCTGAGCCCGTATCCGCAGGGCTAGTGCTAGTTGCCATAACGGTGAATGGATACGTGCCCGGGCAGTATAGTCCAGGAATAGTGGTTGTCGGAATATTCAGCGAACTACTTCCAGCTCCACCAATCACGTTACCAATCACAATTGGATTCGTACCGAAAGAGTACTGACCACTAGGTAGGCCCGAAAGCGACAAGTAATAACTAGCATTCGCCATAGCGAGCGAAATGCTTACGGTATAAGTTGCAGAGTTGCCCTGCGGCACACTCTGGGATGTCGGCGAAATACTTACAGTAACAGGGCTTGCGTGAACGCCCGGAAGAAACGCGAAGAGGGTCAATGCCAAGAATAGGAAGAGTTTGTGACGGAACAAGGAGCATGAACCTCTAATTCATAGGTTGGTTTCGAAGGAGTGTCTATTAAGAATAAGCGTAAGGGCGGTAGAGCCTCATTCTCGAACTTCTGACGAAACCTACGCGTTGCATACCACATGCGTGCCAGTTGAGAGGTAGAGTTGCGTTTCAATCGTAATTGGCTATCATCAAGTTTACAATTCTTCACCCGCCAACTGCATGGTGTTGACAAATCTAGGCCGTATAATCGCGAACGATCGCACCAAAACGCTTAAGGTAAAAGCGAACGGCAATGGTTTGTTGCGGCGATGAGGGAATCAGAGTTAACCTGAACTAATCATGTTGATAAGGCATTTACCCCGAGTCGCAACCTCAACAATCCTAATCCTCCTTCACAACAACCAAGAGGGCAACTGAAACAGAGACTACAAGCGCATACAAAGATACGTCCGAGAGAAACGGAACGAACCTGTTAAAGCTGAATCCTGAAAGGAGAATTCCAATCGCCAGCACGTACGAGCTTGCAAATACGACTCCGTTCCTCGCCAGCCTTCGATACACGCCTATCAGCGATCTTCCCAACGCGGGAGTATTGAAGTCGAGCCACATTTCTCCACGCAATACTGAGAATTGATGGCTAAATTCAGAAACCAAGCTGACTGCATGCTCACTAAAGAGGATCATCACAAACGCGAGAAGAAGAACAGGTAGAATATTCGAGATATTTGACGCGAAAACCGCGGCTTCCATTGGGGCAATGAAAAAGGATGTTTTCAGGATGAGTGCGACTCGCGCCCACACTAGACTGCACTTGAACGCTACCAGAACTGAGACGAGTATACCAATGACGATAGCTAGGGCTCGAAGCAGTTCAAGCTGAGTTGGGGTTATGGCGACGATGATTGCAAAAGTAAAGAACTCTACCGACCCTGCAATGCATCTTAAGACCGCCCAACCGAACTGGAATTTCTTCACGCTGTCTTCCATCTTCGCCTCAACCTCAACATAGGTTTGATCGCTATCTTGGGCGAAACTTCAACCACCTGCGCTATTCTCGACAATTTCGCCATGGTAAGCTTCCTCTCCAACGTCAGAATGCGCCAGGCAAGGGCGGCTGGTTCTGTGGTGTTTAGCGGGTTGGGGCGAGATGACGGTGTGATGCAAATCACGGCATAGCCTTTCACAGCAATGTTCTCGACTAAAGTGAGAAGGTCATTACCGATGAGTGGGGAGATTAGAACAACGACAGATCTCGCCGGAACGAGCGTGGTTATTACTGATTCGACTGCGTATTCAATTGGGACGATTGCGGGGCCGGGTTTAGCGATTGCGAGGTTTTCTAGAATTCTGAGCAGCTGCCTCTTGCCGAACGCTGGATTAACCCAGGTTCTTACTGCACCGTAAACAGACAGCCCAACTCTGTTGCCCTGCAGAATCAATTGCGAGCAAAGTGACGCTGCTAGGCTTACTTGAAATTCCATTGCGTCAAAATCAAACAGGCTGGACGTTATCCCTTGCGAGCAATCTACCGCTACAAGAACATCGGTTACTTGCTCTCCCTCGAACTCGTTCGTGACCAGTTCGCCCAATTTCGCTGATGCTTTCCAATTTACGCGACGGAGGTCATCGCCTGGAGTGTATGCGGATAACTCGAAAAACTCGGTTCCCAAACCCAGTTTTCGTGAAAGAATTAGTCCTGGCCATGGCCCCAAGTGTCTAGCTTTCAAGTCTAGTGTTCCTAATTCTTCCATTCGAGGTAGCACCGTTAAGGAATCTACATTTTTGAATTGGAGAGTTGTTTCTGTGAGTCGAAGGTTGTCGGCAATCCGAGCAGTTGTGGGACCGATGTCGTAGCTTCCACGCTTTGGGCTCGTGACCCGGTACTTCATTTCCACTTCCTCGCGTGGGTTC
This sequence comes from Candidatus Acidiferrales bacterium, assembly GCA_035517955.1. Lineage (GTDB taxonomy): Archaea > Thermoproteota > Bathyarchaeia > 40CM-2-53-6 > 40CM-2-53-6 > FEN-987. The sequence goes on from DATIYC010000014.1 coordinate 12,421, forward strand.
AATGAAATGGTTAGGCGGTTGAGGCCCGCGCATATCTTCAATGGTTCGGGGACTTTGTCCTCAAGTTGGACTCCGCTAATCGGACACTTAGTAATGTTTCTCACCGTGAGCCTCACCTCAACGTCCTCATCACCTATCGAGCGCTTAGGGTGAATTTGCCGCGTGATGCTTAACGGCGGGGGTTCAGCCTTCGGCAGGCTAGACGGTACGAAGAGAAGTATTGCGATCGGAAGAACAAAAACGGTTAACCAAGCTTCTCGCAAAGCAAGGGCTACAAAAACGAAGGAGTAAGCGACCATTACGTAAGCTACTGTCCTCCGTGATATCGACAATACTTTACTACTCTATCCTAGGTACTGGGACTTTCCCGAGGACATCGTCAATTATCTGGCTGGCGTCGAAGCCGCGTATCCAAGATGCTGCTTTGGGTATTATTCTGTGTGAGAGGGCTTCAGAGCAGAGTGATTTCACATCGTCCGGAATTATGTAATCTCTACCGTTCAGCGCTGCATTAGCCCTGCCCAACTTCAGGAGCGCTAACGAGCCCCTAGGGCTCGCTCCGACCTCTACCTGTCCGTGTACCCGAGTCTCACGCACTATATCAGCTATGTAAGAGAGAATTCCGTCGTCCACATGAACATCCTCAACCGCCTGCTGCATTTCCAGCAAAGTCTTCGAGTCAATGATTGTGTTCACTGAGAAATCATCAGTAGCTCTCTTAATCCTCCGTCGTAGAATCTCCACCTCGGAAGCCTGGTCAGGATAACCAACGCCAATCCTCATGATGAACCTGTCAAGCTGAGCCTCAGGTAGTTGGTACACACCCTCGAATTCTATCGGGTTTTGAGTAGCCAGCACAATGAAAGGGTCCTCAAGGTGATGCGTTCTTCCGTCTAACGTTGTTTGGCGTTCTTGCATTGCCTCCAAAAGTGCAGCCTGAGTCTTCGGGGGGCTTCGGTTTACCTCATCCGCCAGGAGAACATTCGTGAATATGGGACCCCTTCTGAGTTCGAATTCGTTTGACTTTTGGTTGTAAACGTATGACCCTGTAATGTCGGCTGGAAGCAGATCAGGAGTGAATTGCACCCGAGTGAACTTACAGCCAATAGTCAATGCGAGCGATTTGGCGATTACAGTCTTCGCGAGTCCTGGGTAGTCCTCGATAAGCATGTGTGAGTTGGCTAATGTACCTATGAGTATCTTTCTTAGAACGTTCTCCTTGCCCACTATGGCAGAGTTCAATTCAGCAAGAATTCTAATACACGATTCAGACACCTCTACAATTTTCATAACAACCAAGCCTCCGCCAGATTCAGCAGCTCCTCCACTACCCTCCTGTTTCCCGGATTGATGTTTGAATCATCGTTTAGTACGAGACTTTCGAGTTGGCGATCTTGAAACAACTCTTGCACAAGTGCTGAATTTTGAACCATGGCTCTAAGTTCGTCGCCCGTTAGGTTAGTATGGTATTCTGCCGTACGGAGCACGAGAGATTTCACCCTCTTTGAAAATAGTTCAGATGCTGCCGGGTGCTCTGAGTCTAGGGCTTGTTTTGTGAGGTTCTCAAGATTCGTCAACTCATCCTCACTCCTAGATTGAAGCTGAACTGGCTTTGCTAACTTCTTCGGGGTCAGGTCAAGGAGAAGAT
>DATIYC010000015.1:0-17906 GCA_035517955.1 Candidatus Acidiferrales bacterium
TCACAAAGAACATGGGCGTGTTTCCTAACGTTAGAACACTGCAAAGTGAGGAGGATATTCACACACTTTCTCGAACGTACACCCTGGGCTGGGAGCACGTTCAACCCAAACCCCACAAAAGCACACATATATGCCCTCTTCCTCCGGCATGATGAAACGAACACCATTCACGCCGAACAGGTTGACTAATCCACCCTTCGTGGAGACAAACCCAGACTAACCCGAGGCTTCCACGGTACTAGGTCGATTCACGCCCGAGGCTCCACATGTTCCGCCCGAGGGTTTTCTCTTATCTGTCATTATTTGTTCACTCGGTCTGTTCTCGCCTGTTCGTTCCTTGGTTTCCAGTTATCCGTCTGCAAACTTTCCAGCGAGTTAAACATGGTAACTTATTCAGAGTCCATACCACATTTGGCACAAGTCATTTTGGACGTAACAGCGGTAATCCGATCAGTGTCTCTTTGCGTGACTATGCTGGGCTTCCTCACCAGAAGCCATAGCAATCGAAATCAAATCGGTTGAAACAATTGGTTAATCTCATCACTCATATTCCGTCGATGCCCTCCAGAGATGTTCGAATAGGGCGTACATTCCAGCTACAAATCGAGAGTTGTTCGTCCAGAGGTCAATATCGCGCCTGGCGGAACCTGTAGCCTCCACATCAGTGATCGCTGGTCCAAAGAGTATCTGCTTCTTATCGAAAATATCAAGATAGAACAGAACCTCGTCACTCCTTCTAATCTCGATTTTCTTCGCAAGTCGGTCCGCAACGAGCGAATTTGATTCATCTATCTCCGAAATAATGCGAACTTGAGCTTTTCGTCTCTTTGCGGCGAAGATGGCTTTAGTCACTCCGTCTTCATCCGCCCTCTTCAAAGCATATTTGCTCATTATAGCTGCGTATTCTTCTCTTACCTCTGACACCAACTCTCTTGCCCTGACAACTACGTTATCCGCTCCCATGATCGCGTTAAATCGCCCTTCGACAATCTCTAGTTTGTTTCTTGGATATGTTTGAAAAGACCTCAGTAGACCAGTTTTCTTCTTCTCGAGTCCTTGGAGTTTTTCTTTGAATCGAGAGAGTATCAGAGAAAGCGCGAGTTCAGGAGGAGTCGCACTATATGTTGATGGTGCACCGGGGGTACGTTGAACGAGGTCTCTTGACGCAAGCTCTCGAAGGATACGGTAGACTTCGGGACGTACGATTTCTGTAAAGGCACACAGTTTTCCTGCTTGAGTTGGGCCGATTTTTAGTAGTGCAGCGTAGATTTTCGATTGAAGAGGCGTAAAGCCAAATTCCATCAGGTCAACTTCGTCTCGTTGTTGGGTCGTCATATAGTCGCCTTCCTACACCACGCTTATTCAGGCAGCATCGTGTAACTAATGTAAGTTTCGCGTCTGTCAGGGAGATACGTAAATCGTGGAATCCCAACTCGCAATGTCCGAAACCGACCATGTCTTGGAAATAGAGACCGCTCTTCTGGAGCCACCCTCATGTATACTTCGACCCTTGAGTGAAGAAACGGTAATGGAGCTAATGCGCTCGATAAAGACGACGGGGCTTCTTCAACCAATAATGGTGCGTGAGGCTAATCGTGGATATCAAATCGTTTTCGGTAGTCACCGAGTCGAAGCATGTCGTCGGCTTGGCAAGAAGACAATTCCGGCGATATTAAAGCGACTTACGGACGATGAGGCGTTCTTGGTTCGCATTACAGAAAACCTTCTAAGGAATGTTCAGATGAATCCAGTTCAAGAGGCACGTGGATATAGCGTTCTCGTGAAGAATGGTTGGACAATCAATGCTATTGCTGGCAAAATTGGGAAATGCGACAGTTATGTGTGCGAGAGACTCGCATTACTTGACCGACTAGATGCCCAACTTCTCAATCAGGTCGCGCATGGAAGCAGACACCTGACTCCGAGTCACGCTGAACTTCTGTCACGTATTCAGGATAAACGTCAGCAGACTGAGCTCGCAAAACTCATCGAGTCAAGAAGGCTCAGTGTTCGTGCAGTAGAGAACCTGATTAATGGAATCCCACTTCCGACAAAGGTCCAAATCGTGGATGAATCTGGTGCAAGTTGCATCCATATTCCTCCCTCATTCGTAAAGTCCTTGAGGCTCAGGCCGGGACAGAATTTGATTCTCTCGGCTCGAGGACGCAAACTGGTTCTTGATACTCGAAGTAACTCTAGGAAAGGCTCACGTAATTATGTGAGCTCCGCAAAGACAATTGACGCCATGCAGCCAATGATTGATATCGCCGCTTAAGCTAAGGAATCGACCTAGTATACGAACCGTCTTCTTTCTGGTGTTAATCATGGTAAGTAGGGATTTGATCAGAGCAGCTCTTGGAGAAGAAAAAGCTGAACTAGTGATAAAGAATGGAACGCTTGTAAACGTTCTAACAGACGAACTCTACGCAGCAGACGTTGCTATTTATGATTCGCGAGTCGTTGGAATTGGTGACGTCTCTGGTCACATTGGAGCCGCGACGAAAGTGGTTGACGCGGCTGGCAGCTATTTGGTGCCCGGTCTAATTGACGGCCACATTCATATCGAATGCAGCAAACTTTCTATGTCAATGTTCGCTGACGCGGTTGTGCCGCATGGCACAACGAGCGTTGTCTCCGGTCTTGATCAGATTTACGTTGTGGCAGGTCTGAACGGAGTCAGAGAATTCCTGAACGAATCACTGCGCACGCCCTTGAAGATTTTCTGGGCTGCGCCTTGCAAGACTCCATACACGGTGCCCTCTTCGACTGTAGGCCATTATTTCGGACCGAAGGACCACGCGATCTCACAGCGTTGGCCCGAGTGTGTCGGTGTATGGGAACTAATCAAGGACCTCATACTCGAATATGACAAAAACGTATTCGCTGCAATAGACATCGCAACCAAGAACCATCTGAGCGCATTCGGTGGTGCTGCTATGACTACTGGATCTCAGTTCTCCGCCACTCTCTGTGCTGGAATGAGATCAGATCACGAATGTTACTCTGTTGAGGAAACTCTGGAGAAATTGCGAAGCGGCGTATATGTGATGATTCGAGAATCGTCCGTAGCCCACTTCCTCAAAGAGAACATTAGAGTTGTAACAGAGAAGAAAATTGATCCTAGACGGATAGGGTTCTGTACTGACGATGTTACGGCTCAAGATCTTCTGACTCGAGGTCACCTTGACAACGTTGTCAGGCTCGCAATACAAGAGGGTGTTGACCCACTGGAGACGATTAAGATGGCAACTATTAATTGCGCACAGATTTACCGCATCGATCACTTAGTGGGATCAATTTCACCTGGCCGAGTCGCGGACATCCTGTTAATAGACAAACCAGAGAGCTTCAAGGTCCAGAAAGTTATCTCCAAAGGAAAACTCGTCGCCATCAACGGAAGTATGATTTCCCCAAGCAAGCCGCCTCGCAGAAACAGTCGAACGATGCACAGCTTGCATGTCCACAAAGTGACACCTGCTCAGCTCGAATTTCATACAAGCCTGAAATCTCGAAAGGCGCGTATTCTGTCGATGAAAATATCAGAAGAGACTGCGTGGGTCCGCAAGAGGTTCGACGCGGACTTGGAGATTGAGAATGGGGTCATTGGTCCGGATGTTGAACAAGACGTGTTGACTGTAGCCGTAATTGAAAGATATGGAAGAGCTCAGAAGAAGGTTACCGGTTTCGTTTCCGGCTTCAAACTCAAGAACGGTGCAATGGCATCATCGACAGCCCCTGACGATAACAATATCATCTGCGTTGGAACATCAGCCGACGAGATGGCCTACGCTGTAAACCATGTCCTAAAGAAGAACGGTGGACAAGTAGTTGTGAAAGACGAGAACATACTGGAGTTTCTACCGCTGCCGATCGGTGGGATCGTGGCTGACTTGAACATTGAACAAATGGCCGAGAAAGAAACGGCATTAGATCAAGCAGCACGAACTCTTGGCTGCGAACTTGAGTGGCCATTTATGACTATGATCGTGTTAGAGGCAGGAGGGATCCCGGACTATGCTATTACAGACAGGGGATTGGTAGACACTGTCCGCCATGAAGTCATCAACCCAGTGTTAGGAAAAGCATAACGGAATGGAGAACACATCCCCTGCAACCGCTATTTACGGTCAATGGGATGTAGAAACAGTGGCCTTCTCGTTGAGATGAAGCTTGCAGGCGTGCAATGCCACGCGAGCCGCTTTCACTGTAGCTTCTAAGTCTTCTTTTGAGTGAGCTCTGGTTAGGTGAGATCTCTTGTACGCTTGTGGTGGAATGAAAATCCCTTGATTCTGCATTTGTGAACAGTAAATTCGGAACATGTCTTCATTGTTATGCAGTTTGAGGTCACGATAGTTGTTCAGTGGTTTATCCGTGAAGTAAACCGCAAAAATCGATCCGTATTTCGAAACCTGTGCAGGTATTTTCTCGTCAATTATGACCTTTTCAATTTCCCGTTGTAGATAGGCCCCTGACTGCTCAAGTCCGTCATGGATTGTTCCTCCTCGAAGTTGATCTAGAGTAGCTTTCGCGGCAGCCATTGAGACGGGATGCCCACTGAAAGTGCCAGCGACGTGAACCTGTCCTATTGGCTCAATTTGAGTCATGAGTTCATCTGTTCCTGCGATCGCGGCTGCTGGAAATCCATTTGCAATAGCTTTCGCGAATACAGCCATATCGGGCGTCACTTTCAGGAGTGACTGTGCTCCTCCCAAGGCATGCCTGAATCCAGTTATGACCTCATCGAAAATCAGTACAATGGAGTATTTTGCGGTAATTTCTCGTACTGATTCCAGAAATCCCGGATTCGGTAGGATGCAGCCGCAGCTATGGAGAATGGGTTCGATTATTACAGCCGCCACATCTTCAGAGTACTCCGCAACCTTCTTTCGGAACGCCTCTATGTCATTGTATGGCAGAACCATTGTCTGACTTGTGGACTCCGGCAGCATGCCTGCGGAGTTTGGCGAAGCTTTACCCAAAGAATCCGCTGGAGGAAATACTCCTACGTCGAGATAGTCATGCCAGCCGTTATATGAGCCCTCGAATTTTATTATCTTACGTTTTCGCGTATAGGCTCTTGCGAGTCTAACTGCATGGTATGTAGCTTCGGATCCGGAGTTGCAGAATCTGACTTTCTCGGCGCAAGGAACATTACTGACGATTCGCTCCGCGACCTCTAGTTCAAGTTCATTTGATCCCATCCCCCACAGGTCCCCACACTCCAATTGAACTCTAACTGCATCCATTACCTTGGGATCTCGATGGCCGAGTAGAATTGCTCCAAAGGCGTTATGGTAGTCGAGGAAGACATTCTCGTCAACATCAACGATCTTAGATCCAATTGCCGATTTGAAGAAACGAGGAAAAGCATATCGAAAATCACTGTGCACACCAGCGGGTGCCACTTTCTTGGATCGTTCAAATAGTTGATCAGACCCGGCGGTTCTCATTACATCCAACTTCGCGTTGAGGTCTGTAAATCTGTTATTAACAATTGATGAGCAAGTGGAGATCGACTCAACTTAAACTATCAACGATATTTGAGAATGAAGTCTTAAGTGTCAACTGAGAACATGTTTTTCGAAGAATATCCGGATCTTGGTGTTCTAAAGGAGGGAGAGTCGTTGGACGTTGGCATCATTTCTTATGGGCACACGAAATACGGTAAGCTACCAGAAGACATCCCGAGTCTCATGAAGGACGTTATCAACAAGTCGATACTCGGTGTAGAGCGAGGAATCGATTCGTCCGACATCGATCTACTTGTTCTAAGCAATGTTGACAACCAGCTATCGAATCAACATCAATTGGCAACTGTCGCGCTTCGATACTTAGCAAACCCGAACGCTGAGGCATTCAGAGTTGAGGCAGCCTGCGCAAGTGGTGGAATGGCGACATACATAGCGAAACAGATGATTGAAAATGGGTCAGCACGAAACGCTCTGGTCGTAGGTGTAGAGAAAATGACCAACCTTCCGACTGAGGTTGCAACGTCTGTTCTCATTCGCGGAGGCGCTCCCGAGGAAATTCAATACGGAGTGACACAGCCCGCCGCTTACGCGCTCAGTGCACAACTGTATATGCAGAAATACGGTGCAACAGACGACGACCTAGCACTCGGTGCAGTAAAGAACCACAAGAACGCGATGAAGAACCCTCTTGCACAGTTCCACAAGGAATTTACCGTGGAGGGTGTCAAGAACTCCGTAGTGATTGCAACACCAATTCGATTGTTGCATTGCAGCCCTATAACCGATGGCGCTGCAGCAGTTTTGCTTAGTGGAGAGCCTAGAAAGTACACGGATACTCCAGTTTACATTAAGGGAATGGGTGTGGGATACGATACGATGGGCGTATTTGAAAGGGAGGACCCGACGTTCATGCAGGCTGGCAAGACGGCTGCCGACAAAGCGTACAAATCTGCAAAAATCGAAGCCAAGGACATTCAGGTCGCTGAAGTTCACGATGCATTTTCTCCAGCCGAATTTATGGCATATGAGTCGTTGGGATTCGCAACAAAAGGTCAAGGATACAAACTCATGAGAGAGGGGCGCACTAGAATCGACGGTGAACTACCTGTAAACGCCAGCGGCGGCCTCAAAGCAAAGGGCCACCCAATCGGGGCAACGGGAGTTGGCATGCTAATCGAAGTGTATCTACAATTGCTAGGTCGAGCAGGAGAGCGCCAGGTTGCAGATGTTGAATGTGGGCTGGTCGAGAATCACGGTGGCACGGGAGCTACGGCGGTCGTAACGGTGCTTGGTAGATGAGCAAGAAACTTCTCGTATTTTCCATTATACAAGTAGCCCCTCCTGGGTACCAAACACCCTACGGAGTCGGCATCGTAGAGGATGAAAATGGAAAGAGAGGACTCGTTAGGATTAAACAGGAATCTCTCGCCACGCTCAAAACTGGCATGACTGGCAGAATTCAACAAGAGCCTGGTAGTGCGACTGGCGATCTGAATTTCTTCTATCCTGACTAAGGCTTCTTATCGCTGGAAGCCTCCTTCTCACGGAAAAGCAGTTACGCTTTCATTCTGCGGATCAGGAAGAAACCAGTTGGGTCCACCTCTTCCCGGAGTATCCTCAGTTCCTCTTTTGAAGGAGGAGCCGTGGTCGCGATCTCGATTGGTACGAGCAGTTGAAACCCGGTTTCGCTCTGCACTTTATCAATGGATGACCCTGGGTGTAAGCTCTCGATTTGCATCTGCTTCGTCTCTCTGTTAAACCCTAGGACAGAAAGGTCTGTGATCACTTTGTCAGGTCCGCCCCATCGCAAACCTGCGTTCGTCCTTCCGTTCGGGCCGTCTAACCAGCCGGGTGAAGTTACATAGTCCACCCTTTCTGGAAATCGCCTCCTTTCATGGTTTGCAATGATTAGAAGTCGCTTAGCATGAGTTGCGATATCGATAGCGCCTCCCGAACCAGGCAGGCGAACCTTCGGATGAAGGTAATCTCCTATGACGGTCGCGTTGATGTTTCCGTACTTGTCTATTTGTGCTCCACCGAGAAAGCCTACATCTACCTTGCCAGACTGCAGAAGCCCTAGCACATCAACCATAGTTGTCACTTGAGTGAGGTCGTACATCAGACGGATATCACCAATGATGCGTGCTGTGTCTCTGTTTCTGCAACCTAGGTATCCAGATTCATACATGATTACGGCGTGGGGAGCATGCGTCTTCAGCGCAAGCATACTTGCTAACATTGGCAGACCTGTGCCGACAAAGACAACCTCATGATCGCGTATTTGACGGGCTGCGGCTGTGGCCATCATCTCAATTGAGGTGTAACTTTCAGTGGAATTCTCTGGCATCGTGGATTCCTCACAGTATACTCCTGTAATGCGTTGAGTAACCGAGTGAAGTGTTTGCTCTGAGGCGCAATATTTTTTCAAAGCCGACTTGCTTTAGATACTCCCAGTTGTCTTCGACTCCGTAAATGTACTTGTCAAGATATTCTTGAAAACCGTTCGGAGTTTTCGCTTGTTCAGCGTACTGTTCAATGTGTTCCCAGTCGTAGTCATAGTACCGGTAACAAGCATATGGGTGAGCTCCAAAAGGAACTTCAACTATTGCTGTAACGAGGAACCCTGGAATCATTGTTTTCTCTGGAGATTGCCTCACCATGACATTAGTCACTATTTCCTCGCATGTGACAATCAGCTTCTTAGCGGATTTCGCCTTCTCGACATTGTCGTATGTTGGACCGTCGATGTGCGCGTTTCCTTCGGTGTCTACTCTCTGGACATGAATGATCGTAAAATCAGGGTTAACCGCCCTGTAAGCCATCAGTCTTTCATTGGTGAACGGGCATTGAATTTCTGCAGCTTTCTCTTTGTCGATGGTCTTCAGGATATCTGTTCCTAGGCCACTCTTCAACGCTACGAATGGCATTCTCATCATGCCCGCCCAGAATCGCATTGTCATAATGAAGTTGGAATAGTCCTCAACTTCCATTTTTCCGGTCTCGACTGCTCTCCGAAAGCAAGGGGCGAGACCTATGTTCTCAAAACCGATATGACCAATCTCCGCCTTTCGAAAGCATCCTGCTCCAATGAGCATATCGGCGTCAACATTCATTCCAGAACCGTAGAGATACAGATTCTTCTTCCTCTGCCTAATCAGCTCGCGAATGAAAGCGAAAGCAACCTTCTCGTAACCAAAACTGGGGCAACAAATGCTGCTACCGTCCGAGATGATTTTTGCGGCATCTCGCATCGTCATTAGCTTGCCTTGAATGTCGTTGGTCATCACAGGTCGTCTGCTTGCCTCACGCCAGCTAATGTACTAAAGAATCATTTACTCCGTTTTTTCCCGTAAGCTACGCTCGGCAATGCGAGAGTTCGCACGTGCGAATCTCGCATCCTCGTCTTCTATGCGCTCACGGAACAGAGTATTGTCGTGAACTCACTCAATCACAGGGTTGACAAACTGGAAGTTGACTACGTCTAGGAGCCCTTTGTCTGTTATTCTCATCTCAGGTATCACAGCGAGGGTGGTGATTGAGAGTGAAATATGTGGATGTGGTAGTGAACTTCCGATTTTTCTCCAGGCTTGCTTTAGGCGTTCGATTTGATCTGAAACTGATTCGACGGATTCATCGGATAATATTCCAGCGATTGGAAGTGGGACCGTCGCGAGGACTTTACCATTGGTTGCAACCGTCATTCCTCCTTGTGATCTGATTAGAGTTCTTGTAGCCATAACCATGTCAGTGTCTGAAACGCCAGCCACGACGAGGTTATGTGAATCGTGGGCGATTGTTGACGCGACGGCTCCTTGCTGAATCTCCAAGCCCTTGATGAAACCTAGTCCTATGCTTCCGGCGTGTCCATGGCGTTCGAATACAGCAATCTTCGAGATATCTTGGCTTGCGTCAGTTTGCACGATATGATCCTTTGTTGAGGTCTCTAACTCCAAGCTTCGCGTGTTGACGCCTGTCTTGCTGAGCCCTATGGCTCTGATTCTCACTCTTCCATTAGCAAGATTCTTGGATTGAATTATGAGATCCTTTGCTGTGGGATCTTTCATGCGAACGGATTGTTTCACAAATTCGGGGTAGTTTGGTTTTTCTAATTGAACTAGTAGTTGATGATTTCTTGCGACGAGTTTGCCGTCAGCAATAACAGCGTTAACTGAGACAGAGCGGATATCGTCTAAGATTGCTATGTCTGCATAGCGACCTGGGCTGATACTTCCAATTTGGCGGGCGCATTCATAATGCTGAGCCATATTGAGTGTTGCCATTTGGAACGCCTTGATTGGATCAACACCGCATTCGATAGCCCTGCGTATTGTGTGGTCCATATGTCCGGTTTCAAGGAGAGTCCCAGGGTCTCGGTCGTCGGCTGTAAGTAAAATCTGTCTAGGGTCAAGACCGTCTTCGGTAACGGAGCGAATGGTCGCCGCTAAGTCTAGGTCGATCGCTCCTTCTCTTATGTGTACATACATGCCAAGCCGAACTTTGCTGTTTACCTGGTCCTTAGTTGTGCATTCGTGGCAAGATGTCATTCCGGCCGCGACGTAGGCTGCGAGCGGTTGATTTGGAAGATCTACAGCGTGCCCCTCGAGTATTCTTCCTGCTTTTAGTGTGACGGCGAGTATCTCGTGAACGCTTTCTTTGCAGGAGAGAACTGCTGGATAATCCATCATTTCTCCTAGTCCGATGACTCCCGGCGTTTGCATGGCCGTCTCGATGTCCACGCTAGAGATCGTCGTTCCAGAGGTTTCCAAGCCGGGGGCAGACGGCACGCATGACGGGAAGGTGACCAGGGCTTTCAGCGGTGCGTGTTTGGCTTCGTCTAGGAACGATCGTAGTCCTGCGGCACCTAATACGTTCACTATTTCGTGAGGGTCAAGGACCACGGTGGTTGTTCCGTGCGGAACCACGGCTCTAGCGAACTGGGATAGTGAGATCATCGCGCTCTCTTCATGAACATCGCCGTCAATGAATCCCGGAACCAAGTACTTGCCTGCGGCATCGATTTTTTCCGTGTTGGGACCAATTGTGGGATCGGCGTCGCCTACGAGAGCAATTCGGTCCTTCGTTATCGCAACGTCCTGATTTTCCAGGATCTCGCCTGAGTTTACATTTACTAGTGACGCATTCTTGATCACCAAATCAGCTTTTTTGCGACCCATCGCCACGTCTACGAGGAGCCTGGTCATCTCATGGTGTTGTGTGCGTCCTTCAAGTTGGAACAATTACTGTCTGTCCCTGCCTGAGTTTTTGCATCCGGTTGAAGAGCTTCATATCTCTATTCTCCATAATTTCATCAATTTACGAGAGTGTCAGATTTTAATGGGTTTTAGATGTATGAGAACGTTCAGGGTGTAATAGAAATGGAGAGCGACTATAGGCGACTAGTCAAGGCTGCTCAAGGAGAGATTCCTTGCGACTTAGTCTTGACGGATGCGGCGCTAGTTAATGTTCACACTGGAGAAGTGCAGGAGAACACCAACATTGGGATTTGCGGAAACAAGATCGCTTATGTTGGAGAGGACGAGCTGTCAGGAGGGTCAATTATTAGCGCAGAAGGAAAGTACGTGATTCCAGGATTAATAGACACGCACGTTCACATTGAAAGCAGCCAGATCACACCTCCAAGATTCGCGGAGGCCGTCTTGCCTCGAGGAACTACGACCGTCGCTATTGACCCTCATGAAATTGGAAATGTTATGGGAATTGAGGGGGTGAGGTTGATGCTGGAATCGAGCGTGAAGATTCCGCTTAAAGTGTTCGTCATGGTGCCGACATGCGTGCCGAGTGTCGAAGATCTAGAGACCGCGGGTGCTAACTTCTCGTCGAAAGAAGTTGAAGAGATGCTCAAGTGGGACAGGGTCATTGGGTTAGCAGAGATTATGGATTATGACGGGGTGACCAAGCTCCGAGAGAGAATTACGAGTATAATTGATGTTGGTAGAAAGTATGGCGTAGTCCTTGACGGGCATTGTATGTTCTTAGCGGGTAAACCCCTGAACGCGTATATTTCTGCGGGAATTGAAGCATGCCATGAGAATTTTACTGCGGAAGCTGCAATTGCGAAGTTGAGGGCAGGAATGGATTACGTTAAGATTCGTAATCTGAAGCTAATGGCACATCAGTTTCCAGGTCGTTCCGAGGATTACATCAGCAAATTTGCAAGAGCTCTGAATGAACTTCCGAGCAAGCGAAGCATCATTTTCTGTACTGATGACATCATGCCCGACCTTCTACTCCAAGAGGGGCACTTAGACGGTGTTCTCAAAACGCTTATCGAAAATGGTTACGATCCGATAGCTGCAATTCAAGGGGCTACGGTTGGCGCAGCGACCCACCTGCGTTTATATGACATAGGTTCCATCACGCCTGGAAAACGTGCTGATCTGCTTGTTCTAGGTGGAAAACTCGAAGCGTTTACTGTTGATACTGTAATAGCTGAGGGAGAGCTGGTGGCGAGGTATAACAAGCTAATCAAGCCACTTGATGTCTGGGCATTTCCGCAACAAGCTAGGAATACTGTGAAACTTCGACCACCCAACGAAGAGGATTTTCGAATTCGAGCTCCGATCGAAAACGGTACTCAACGCGTTAGGGTTATCGATATGGCATCTATCATGACACGTTTCTTAACCGAGGACGTTGAGGTCAGAGACTGGTTTGTGCAGACAGGCGACTTGACGACCTTAGCGATGTTCGAGCGGCATGGCGTATCAGGAACCAAATGCTTGGCACTGGCTAGAAATGCTTTGAACGACGGGGCAGTCGCCTCCACAATTTCACATGACTCGCATAACCTTGTTGCGATGGGAAGGAATACGCAGGACATGAATCAGGCTGTGAACAGTCTGATACAGATGCAGGGCGGTGTCATCGTGGTAAGAAAAGGACGTATCCTTGGCAAGCTGCATCTTCCAATTGCTGGCCTCATGAGCGAAAGACCAGTCGAACAAGTAGCCAATGAGATGAGAGAAGTCCGACGCGCCCTCAAGATTCTAGGTAGAGATGAGTCCGGTTTCCTTTCAATCTGGGCCATTGGTCTTCCGGTTGTTCCAAGTGCGAGATTGACTGACAAAGTCTTGGTTGACAGCGACAATCAGAAAGCCGTACCGCTATTCCTCTCTTCCTCGTGAGCAGAATCACTGAAAAGGCTTATAGCAATACAAAAATCCTGCTTTGTCGAAATAACCATGTCGAAGGTTTTCGTTCGCGAAGCGACTGGGCTTGTAAAGGGCATTTCCACTTTCAGCGCCTTTGCGTATAACGTGAACTCGCAGACTGTTGCGTACGCAGTTACGAGTTACGCGATAATCTTGGCATTCTCGCCGGGGGCGGATGCTACGATGTCGTTTTTGCTTGCGATGGTTCTAACAATTCCTTTGATGCTTGTTTACGTTCTCTTTACGGCCTCCATGCCTCGATCGGGTGGAGAGTACGTATTCATCTCCCGTACCTTACATCCATGGCTTGGGGTCTTCGCATCGGCTGTCACCTGGTGGATCGAAATACTGTATCTCGGAATGAACACAAGTTGGATTGGAAGCGTGTATGTTTCAGCGCCTCTTGTAATGATGGGACAAGTGTTAGGGTCACCAACTCTTGTAGCTGTAGGCAGCGCAGCTGCTAGTCCAGTATGGTCATTTGTTATAGCCTCAATCGTCATTGTCGGCATAGGGCTAACTCTGCTGTTCGGGACCAGTGTGCATTTCAAGTTCCAAAGCATCATGTTCATAGTAGGTACTGTTGCAGCTATTGTAATGATCTTGGTCCTCGTAGGGGCAACACATGAGCAATTCGTAGCTTCATTCAATCGTTACGCTGCTCCGTACATGAATACGACTGATCCATATCATGCCGTCATCAATTTGGCTTCTCAGCAAGGTTTCACGATAGCTCCTTTCAGCTTCTACGCGACTCTCGTAGGAATGACAGCTGCGGCCAATTCGCTTGCCTTCGGCTACTTCTCCACATATTGCAGCGGTGAAATGAAGAGAGCCTCAGAAGTCCCTAAGCAGTTTACAGCAATGGTTGGGTCTATGTTTCTCAATGGTGGATTATCCGTGATAATCGCCACTTTGCTCGTTAGAGTCGCCGGAGTAGATTTCGCTGGAGCCTCGTTTTATTTGGGGTCGGTGGCCCCGCAACTCTGGACATACCCAGTTGCGCCATTCCTAAACATCTTCATCGCAATGCTCACAGACAATCCCATACTCAATCTGGTGATTGCAGCAGGATGGATGGTATGGGGAATTGTCACAACGGGTATTCTTTTCCTAATGCTATCCAGAGTGCTATTCGCATGGTCGTTCGACAGACTAATTCCAACGTGGTTTGCCGACGTAAGTGAGAGATTTCACGGACCTGTCAAAGCCACGATCTTCATCACCGTGCTCGGCGAACTCTTCACATTCATTTTTCTGCAAGTGGCTCCTGCGTTCACCGCGTATCTTTCCTACGCTATGGCGTTTGCCTGGTGGGCGTCAGCTTTCTTGCTCGTCAGCATAGCGGCAATAATCTTCCCATTCAAATTGAAGAACGTCTACGCAGTGTCGGTCGCCAGCAGATACAAGATTGGAAAAGTTCCACTAATAACAATTGTAGGTATAGTGGCGGCTGCATACGTTTCAATGCTAGTGTACTTCTGGCTTAGCGTAAGTTCTCTTGGGGTCAATACTCCTAGCCAATTGACACTTTGGGGAGGATCGATGCTGGTCGCGGCCCTAATTTATCCCGCGATTTATCTCGTTAGGAGGAAACAAGGGATAGACCTGCGAGTCGTATTCAGTCAGGTGCCCCCTGAATAAGCAACCAACCATCTCCACACCTCCTTTCCTCTTCAATCCGATCAAGATATCATCTGACTAACATGGAATAGGCTTTCAATACTCGATGAGTTTCCCACCAGCTTGTAATCCGATCTGAGCCGCTCGAAATGTGGAGCCGATTTAATCAAAAACTGGTGAAAACCGTCCTATGACAAACACTCAAAACAAGAAGACAGCTAACGATCACCAAGTAGGCTGGGAAGGCGTATTGCGAAAATGTCCATGCAGTGATTGCGAAGAAACTCGTCAATCCACCAAACACTCCAACTAAGTATGTCCATGCCGTTTCTGTTTCTGGATGCTTCCATCCCTTTATTAGGGTGGGAACCGACGCCAGACCGTCACTTAAAATTGCGAACCCAATAGCAATATCCGGATTGCTTGTCACTGCCCAGAGAACTATGGCCAACCCTGACAGAAGACCGCAAGCGTAATCCAATTTGAAAAGCTTCCACTGAACTCCCTTTACTGCAAAGGAAGCTACAAAGATCAAGAACGGACAAAAACCCGCCATAAACACCGGAACAGCCGCCAAACCTGCGCCCTCCGAAACCGCAGCTACAAAACTGATCATCGGCGCGATAGCCCACATCAACCAAGATACTCGGTTCGGCTTCGCGCTCCCCTTCAACATCGACTTAATGTAAACGTAGGGAGCAACCAAGAATATCCCAGCCGACAAGAAAACCAAATATTGCAACAATTCCTCAATCATCACTCAACAGTTGACCGCTTCTCGCATTTCCCGTGTATAACATCGTTCGAACCCTACAACAACAGTTCAAGTTGCGAGATTGTCCACTCAGGATGACTGGCGTATTGTGTTCCATAATTTTAACGAGTTACCTTCTCGTTTGCTGAGGTGTGGTTAGTTCGTGCGATCTTGGGGTGGGCGGATCGAAGTCAACATTTTGCGTGAACTTATCTGCCATCTTTTGGTGGATCGTTGCCTCCACTCTTAGGGCTACGTCATCGAAGGTTACGTCAACTCGTAGGAGTGGGCTCCTGTACAAATCGTACCACTTGCCATTGCTTGTTCGTCCGCATTTGACCACGGTAATTAATCCTGCATCCGTTAATTTCTGCATCCGTGGATATAGGCAGTTGAGAGGGATCTCATACTTTCTGCTTAGTTGAACTGCACTCATTGACTCGCTTGCCGTTCCAATCAAAATCTGGCGCGAGTATTCATCCCCGAGGGCGCTGAGAATGTTCTGTTTGCTTTGTTTATCACTGATTAATACAATTCCTCGCCCCGCTGAATGAAACGCTTTCCGCGCTCATGAACTATTTATCGACTTTCGTTCTTGTGAGATCGTAGATGAGGTGTTTCAAAGTGGGTCTAGGTCTCAATTTGCTGGTAACTATCAGGTTTGACTTACCTAGTTCAAGGAAATGTGGAATCCTTGAAGGAGTCGGCTGAGCAACGTGACATCGATCGTGCTAGGAAAATCTCTGGTTTTCCCATGATGTTTGCTAGGTTCCGCGTTTTGTTCTAACCCCGTAGTTATTGTAGAGCCTGGGAAGTCGTTTGAACATTCAATGGCTTTGCCGGAGCTACCTATCACTTACCGACTAACCATTCGGGGGATAAATTTTGAGCCGATTTAGCTCAATACATTACGGAAAGGCTTCCTTATCATAAAGCCAAAATATTTGACGCAAGAATATGCAAGTGGGAACCGCTGAAGCGGGAATCTACCGGTACCGTAATACATAACGTAAGACTGCGTTTCTGAGTCCGCAAGAAAGTGCACACCTACCAAGGTTCGAAGTAAAACGCCTTCATCTCAGAAAACTTAGAAATGAACTATACTATCGTTGCTCATTCATAGAACACTTTCGTCATCAAAATTAATAGGCGTGGAAAAGCGCGGCCCTCTTGTTCAAACGATGATTTAGTAATGAAAGCTCTATCTGCGCGATTCTACGAGCCACGAAGACCATTGAAGTTGGAGTACGTTGAACTACCGTCAATTACCGATGACGATGTACTAGTCGAAGTTAAAGCTGCGGGAATCTGTCATTCCGAACTGCATATCTTAGATGGCACGTTCCCTCCATCAAAGACTCCACTCACTTTGGGCCACGAATTGTCGGGGGTGGTTGCGGAAAAGGGAAGAAACGTTCGAAATGTTGAGGTGGGCGACCGAGTTGGGGCAGACTACTTACTTAGTTGTGGAACTTGTGAGAGTTGTCTCGCAGGTAAAGACAATCTATGTGACAATTTCCGGTGCATGTCGATAAACTCTGACGGTGCCTGGGCTGAGAAGATTGTCGTGCCGATCCGCCACGTATACCCAATACCGAGTAACGTCGGTTACCCTGAAGCCTCCATAATCAGTTGTGCGGTCATGACTGCGTACCATTCGTTGAAACTCGCGCAGATTACAGCTGGTGAGACGGTGTTAGTTTACGGGCTTGGAGGGGTGGGACTCCACGTAGTTCAGTGGGCGAAGATATTCGGTGCCACTGAAATCATTGGCATCGACATTGAGGACAAGAAACTAAACCTTGCAAAGGATTTAGGCGCCACGGCCACATTCAACCCAAATGAACGCGATGCCATCAAAGAAGTGCGTGAAATGACAGGTGGTGGCGTCGATGCTGGTTTTGAGGTTATCGGACATGCAGACACTGTCAAAAAGACTCTCGCTTGCGTGAAGAAGGGCGGAAAAGCTGTTCTCGTCGGAATGACCTTCGACACATTAAATCTCTCAGTCGTCAAAGATATCATGATACCAGAGATCAGAATCATAAGCCCACAAGACCATCTGAAACGGGAAATACCTCAAGTATTGAAATTCATAGCAAGTGGACGATACGATCTTTCTCGCGCAGTCAGTCACAGAATGCCGTTGAAAGAAGTGAATGAGGGAATCAGAATGCTCAGCGAACGAATTAATCAACCTGTTCGAATAGTGCTAGAGCCCTAACCATAGCTGAAAGAACGGCACTGATCGTTTAATTAAGGGGCGGACGACGGAGGGGCAAACCTTGCTAAATTCTCTCAGTGATTTCGTGTAGTAATTGCTAAATACAATTTTTCGTCTAGCGGCGACGCGTACCGCGCATATACTCATGATGATTCTCGATGAGCAAACCGACGAAGATCTACTTCGCGACAGATCTCCATGGATCTGACGTGTGTTGGAAAAAATTCGTGAACGCAGGCAAGTACTATGGCGTCGATGTTCTGATTCTTGGAGGAGATGTTACAGGAAAGGGAATGGTCTACGCAGTCGAGGAACAAGACGGCTCATACAGAGCTACATTCATGGGTAAAGAATACCTGCTCAAATCATCCGACGAAATTTTAAACTTTGAAAAAAACGTCCGACTATTCGGATTCTATCCCCTGAAGACGTCTAAGGAAGAAGTTGAAAGACTCTCCGAGTCTGAAGAAGCGCGGCACGAAGTTTTCCTTAAGCTAATGATCGAGACACTGAAACGATGGATTACATTTGCGGAAGAAAAGTTGAAGGGATCAGGCATAGGGTTGTACGTCACCGCCGGAAACGATGACGACTTCGCCATCGATTCCGTTCTGTGTGAGTCCAAAGTGGTGATACATGCGGATCGACGGGTTGTTGAAGTG